>NZ_LFRG01000014.1:0-69260 GCF_001573875.1 Clostridium sp. ATCC 25772 | reverse complement strand
TTCGGAGCATGTCTCACTGTTTGGGGTATCCAAGTTTTGGAATGGATAATTTTAAGAGTCAACTTGGAACCCTATATTTATAGGGTGAAAAATAATATAAAATCAAATGGAGTAGACGTATTATTAAAGGAAGAGAGGATTCTAGAAAATTATAAAAGAACATTTTCGTTTTTAATAAAATGAATTTATTTAGCAATAAAAGAATTAAATAATTTAAAATCTTTCCTATTATAGGGTTATGCGGGTTTGCAGGTGTTTCGCATTTGGCTTATTATAAATGGACTAACTGTAAATAAAGTGCAAATGAGGAGCTTAATGAAGCATTACTACCACTTATTATAGAGGCTTATGGATATCCTTAACTTAAAATCAATATGCCGTAAAAAACGAAAAAATCATAAAAAATCAACTCCTGAAATTGTAGCTGAAATGAAATATGGCATAGGACAAAAGGCGTACTTAAGTGCAATTTTAGATCTTGCTGATAAAAGTATTGTTTCCTTTATGATTGGATATTCAAACAACAATAATTTAGCATTTAAAACTTTCGATGTAGCGCACCAAAAGCATCCTGATGTTACACCTATTTTTCATAGTTACCGTGGTTTCCAATATATTTCTAAAATATTTAAAAACAAGCTTAATCAGGCGAATATGACACAAAGTATGTCTAGAGTATCATGTTGCATAGACAACGATCCCATGGAGGCATTCTGGGGAATGTTAAAATCTGAAATGTATTATTTGAAAAAATTTAGTTCCTATGATGAACTAAAAGAAGCAATCATAGATATCAAAAACGTCTTAACTCCATGACACCACTAGAGTATATGATACGTTTATTAGATTCTATAGCATAAAATATAGCTAACTACAAATGTGATTAGCTATATAAATTATTTTTGTTTTTTCAACTGTCTACTTGACAGGGAGCGGTTCAAATTATACTGTAAAAGCCAGGTTTTTTTGAACCTGTCTTTTGTTATAAAAAACATTTATTAATATTTTTAAATTCCAAAGATGGTAAGAAAATTTTAAAATAAGTTATTCATTAAAAATAGAATTAGAAAATCTTATAAATTTGTGTTTTATTTTTAGAACCTAACCCCAAGGACGGGGTTAGCGATTGCCTAGACAGGACGTCGCTTCAACCGTTTAGTTCTGAAAATAAAATAACAAAATTATTAGAGTTTCTTTTATATTTTTCTGAATAGCCCTTTAAATTTTTTCTTGCCATTAATCATATATTAATCAAATTACATGTAAAAAAGGGAGCTATCGCTCCTCTAACCTTTAGTTAGTTTTGCAACAGCCTCTCCTCAACTTTTAACTCTTAATTTTTCAAAGATTGTCCCTAACATCTACGCTACAAAGTAGCTACTCTTGGGACTGGCTAATTTTTTTAGTTATAAAAAATATATTTTAACTATTTTTTCTTTTATGGAGCTACAGGTTTCTTGCCTGTCCCATTTATTAATTTCATTTCTTAATTTTAAATTTATTCCCTTTAATTCAAAGAAACTAAGTAACAGTTTCAACCAACATTGTCAATTGTCCATTGTCAACTGTCAATCACTAAAGCCCTCAACTTTTCACTAATCACTGTTAAATACTAAACAACCATTTATTATACTTTATAATTGTCTAAGCTATCTTTAAAGTATGTTGCTATTTTGTCAAATTCATTTATGCTTTCTGTAAGCTTTTTAATCTCTTCAGAGTATACATTAACATTAGCACTTACTTCTTGTGATGACGCAGAGTTTTCTTCTGCTATAGCAGCTAAAGATTCTATATTATCATACATACTAGCTATAGAACCTGCCTGTGAATCTAATTTTTCTATTGTTTTAATCATTGCTTTTGAAACAGTTTTAACAGATGTTGTAGACTCCTTGCTTACATCTCTTATTAATTGTAATCCTTCAGTCTCTTTTTGAAGCACTTCATACTGACTATCTATATTCATTACAAGTCCACCAATATCTTCTACAAACTGAACTAAGTTAGTATTTATCTCTTGCACTGCATCCTTAGTTTGCTCTGCTAGTTTTCTTACTTCCTCTGCAACTACAGCAAATCCTTTTCCTTGCTCTCCTGCCCTTGCAGCTTCTATGGAAGCATTTAAAGCTAATAAATTTGTCATATCTGATATTTGAGCTACTATGGAAACAATATTTGTTATGTCTTTAGCTTTGTCACCAAGTTGAGTTCCTTTTGTTTTTACTTCTTGGAACCCTTCTAATGTAGCTAGAATATTTTTACTAGTATTTTCAATTTTTAAATAACTGCTATTTATTTTACCTACAGTTAATTCTAGTTCTTCCTTATTTTCGTTTTCATTATTAACTATTGCTTTTAAACCATTAATATTGTCATTTAAAACTTGTGCTGCAGTTTCTGTACTATTAGCTTGATCTACAGATGTATTTGCAACTTGATTAACTACTTCTACAATATCACCAGAAGTTCTATACATATTATCTGATATATTACCTAGCTTTTGAGCAAAACTACCCATTTCATCAGTTATTCCCTTTAATCCAATAAAGTCGCTTTTTATTCCTTTAACATGTTTGTCTATTCTATCATATAAGTATTCAAATTCGTCATTTGTAACTATCTTACTATCCTCTACAAACTTCTTATTATTTAAGTTTTCTATAACTTCATTTATATGATTCATTGGTCTTAATAAAATTTTCACACCAACAAAACTCACAATACCACTTATAAAGGAAATTAATAAATTTTTTAATACACCACTAAGTCCTAATATAGGTAAATTTATTAAAAACATAATTACAAATGTAAATAATCCTACTTTTGATGCAACGTTTTTTAGAAATCCTAAAGATAAAACATTGTTTATAAAATATTTCTTTTTATACTTTATATCTTCCTGAAATGTTATTTTAACTTGCATTGTATTATCTTTAGTTTCTATAATATCAAAATCTGCTTTTTCCTTAAAGTACATAAAACTTCCTTCTAACATACCTAAGAAATAATCAAACATCTTTCTTTTAGATGAATACGTAATTATAGCTTCCTTGTTTGATATTGCCTCTATATTAACTATTGGAGGATTAGCTCCTGGTATTTTCTTAGTCATAACCAAATGAATATCATAAAGCGATTTTAAGAATGAGTACGTATTATCACTTTTAAAAAATGTTGGAAGTTCTTCTGCAAAAGAATATACATTGTCATGACCTATTTTTAACCATAATTCCTTCTCACTTATATTTTTTTCTCTAGTAACATAATGTATAAATTTTTCTATTTTTTCATCATTTACATCTTCTGCTGGTGAAAAAACTTTTGTAGCATCAAACCCTACATGAATCATTGCATCATCTACAAAACTATCACCATAAAGTTTTCTGCAAGTTTTAAACCAAGCACTTACAGCTGTTCCCTTCACTGAAAATTCCCCCTTTACTTATACCATTTAATATATAAATTAAATTAATTCTCTATTTTACTAAGCTACAATAAAAATAAAACTCCACACCTCTTTCTGTGTTTTTAGCTCCATATTTAAAGTTGTGCATATTAAGTATATTCTTAACTATAGAAAGTCCTAAGCCATTTCCGCCTAACTTTCTAGTTCTTGATTTATCAACTTTATAAAATTTATGCCAAATGTTTTCTAACTGTTCATCACTTAATAGATCACAGGTATTTTCAAAAGATATTCTTATAAAATCTCCATCATTTTCAATAGCTATAAATATATTGCCATGGTTTTTTGTATACCTTATGGCATTAGTTATAAAGTTTATAACTACCTGTTCCATCCTAAACTTATCAGCGCATATTATTGGATTTAAGCAATATCGTTCTATTACCTTTATGTTTTTTTCATTTATTTCATTTGATAATGCCCTTAAATTACTAGATATCATTTCACCTAAATTAAATTCTTCAAAATTAAGATCAATAACTTTACTTTCTAGTGCTGATAATTCTAACATATCTTTAACCAAGTTACTCATTCTATTAGTTTCATCTATAATTATATCTAAAGATTCTTTTTGATCCTCTTCGCTAAATATACCATCTTTTATGCCCTCAGCATATCCTTGTATAATAGTTATTGGAGTTTTTAACTCATGTGATGCTGCAGCTACGAAATCTTTTCTTATTTTTTCTAATTGACGTTCTTTTTCTATTTCTTTTTGTAACCTAACATTTGTCTGTTGAAGCGATGTTAAAGCACTAGTTAAGTTATAGGATAAAAAGTTCAATGTAGTTGCTAAATTACCTATTTCATCCTCTGATTCATACTCACATCTTTCTGTAAAATCTAATGTGCTCATTTTTTTAGCTTTATCATTTATGTTTTTTAATGGATTAGTTATCATATTAGAATACACATATGAAAGTATCAATATTATAAATATAGCTACAACATAAAAATACTTATAAAACTCTTCTATAACACTTATACCTTCACTTATCGGTAACATAGAAGTAGTAGCTACAATTAAATTGCTTTCATCTAATGTAACACATACAAGCTCTTTATTTTCGCTATAATCACTTTCAACACTAAACACAGCTATATTGTTTGATACAAGCTTTTGCATTAGAGATTTATTATTTCTAATTTCATTTACTATCTCCATTATATGTTTAGATCTGCTATTTCTTTCATCAACAACTTCTATATTCATAGCTATACTAAATCCAGGTTTATACTCCACAATGCCTATATAGGTATTATATTCCTCTTCACATTCCTTCATTAACTCTAAAATCTCATCATAACTTTCACTCTTATTGTATTTTTGAATAAATTTTGCAGTAACACTTTTTATCTCTTGGCTCTTCTTATTAAAATACATATTCTCGAAAAATATTCTTTGAACTATAAGGGTAAAGCTTAAAAATAATATAAATATTACCATAGTTATAAAAAACAATTTCTTAGATATACTTTTGTTTATACTATCTAAATATCTATATATCTTGTTTCTCATCTTTTACCTCAAATTTATATCCAAATCCCCTTACTGTTTGAATGTATTTTGCTTTATCATTTATTTTTTCTCTTAATCTTTTAACACTAGTATCTACTACTCTAAAGTCCCCCATAAAGTTATATCCCCAAACACCATTTAGTATTTGTTCTCTAGATAACACTATATCTTTATTTTTCACAAAATACATAAGTAGTGAAAATTCTGTTGGAGTTAAAGATATATCTTCGTTATCCACAATAACATTATGAGATTTCTCATTTATACACAAACCATTAAATTCATACACATCTTCATCTTTATTATCGTATCCATAGGTCCTTTTCATTAGTGCATTTATCTTCGCTACTAATATTTTAGGACTAAATGGCTTAGTTTCATAATTATCAACACCTATTCCAAATGCTAATAATTTATCCTCTTCTTCACCTTTTGCACTTAGCATTATAACTGGCATATTGTACTCTTTTCTAAGTATCTTAAGGGTTTCAAAGCCATCCATCACCGGCATCATTATATCTAATAAAATTAAATCTACTTCATTACTTTTAACTTTGTTTATAGCATCAACGCCGTTACTTGCTTGTAGTATATTATAATTCTCTTTAGATAAATATGCAGCTAACAACCTTCTTATATTTTCTTCATCATCTACAATTAATATAGTTTTATTCTTCATATTAATCACCTGATTTTAAAACTTTAATTCATAAAAGTAATCAGGTTATTCACCTACCCTTCTCTATCGTATAAAGATTCAATCCAACTTTTTAACTTACATATAAATATTTTACTATCAAATATAGAAAAACAAGCTTAAACTTAAATTTCTTTTATCAGTTAAGAAAAAATAAGTACAACTATAGTTAGTTAACAGTTAATAATTAAGAGTTAATAGTTTAGGATGAAAGTGGATATAACTTTCTTTTTAATCTATAAATATAATTTGCTTTGCAAATTTATAAAAAGATACGTTGAGAATTACTAGAAACGAAGTGAGTAGTAATAACCATAACTGTTAACTATTCACTCTTAACTAGAAAAATCCCCTCAACTATTTACTCTTAACTAAAATAGGCTGTCAACTATCACTATAATATTAAACTTAAATATTTCTTGAACTCCTATATTTTTAACTTTCTATATTTGAAATTCTCCGTTACTTTATATTTTGCCACTTAATTATGTCTATTCTGTATTAATTTTATAATATATGTTTTCCTATATATTATAATAATATCAATTAGGCATATGAAAAGAAATAAAAAACTTAAATATTTTTCCAACATATGTATAAAAAAATAACTAGCCCATTTTAAATTGGCTAGTTATTTTAGATTCAATATTTTTTTAAAATTTCCCTTAACATTATTTAACAGGATAATCTATTGTAGGAACATCTAATGATCTTCCAATTATAAATGTTGGTGGAACAAATATTCCCATTTCTCTTGCAACAGATTCAACCTCATTATCATTTATCCCCATAGAACTTCTAAGCTCTGCAATCTTTGTTACTCCAACATATATATTAGATATTTGATACCATGTTGAATAATCTACTACCCCTGTTTGTGGTAAGTTAAAAATCTTTTGAAAGGTTTTTACTGCATCTGCAGTTGATTGACCATAAACTCCGTCTACTGCCACCTTTGGAATTAGTGGATAATTATCCCCTATTCTATTTAAAAAAGTTTGAATTGTTGTAACAGGATCTCCTGAACTACCTATTTGTAATGTAAAACCTGGATAGGATTTAGGTATGCCAGAAACCTTTGGTGCTTTTTCTATATCTATGTCAGGTCCATAAAAACTTGTCAATATTTCATAAGGGGTTTTCCCTTGGTCACCTAAATATTTACTTCCCCATTGTGTTAACCATCCAGGACATTTAACCCTTTCACCATCACAATATTGAGTTAGTAATGGTTGTTTTGCGCCTCTTCTCTTTATATAGCTTGTAAATATTTCATCCACTATCCTACTTATATTATCAAAAACATTTCTACCATAAGTAAAAGCATGATCAAAGGCAGTTGAATTGGTTATTGTAAAATTATATCCCTTACCGGTATACCACTCTGTAAAAATTCTATTTAATGTAAAAGATAATATACAATATATATTAGTTCTTATTGTGTTTTCTGACCAAGTTGAATATATCTCAGAACTTGCAACATTTTTTATATAATCTTTAAATGGAACTCTATAATTTGGTGCACCAGTATTAGTAGGTACGCCAGCATGAACAATAACAAACTCTGGAACTACTACTTCATCTAAAACAACAAACCCACCACCAGGACTCTTAGGTAATGGTTTTTCTGGTGCCTCTGGTATTTTTGGTGGAAATGTACCAAAAAGCCTATTATCAGGAACATCTATAGTTCTAAGTTCACCCATTTCCCTTGACTCAGAGGGATTTCCTAACAGCTCAATATTTTGTATAGCTGTTGAATCTGGCAATATCTGTGCATTTTTTATTTCTACCGGTTCAAATCCAGGTGCCTCTGCCCTAACATCCCATAAACTATATGGCATCTCTGTATACTCTGGTCGCTGACTTAACTCTATAGGTGGGGTATTAACGTCTACTGTTTCTGTTTGACCAACACTATTTGTTGTTAATTCTACTCTTTTATTTTCATCTTCTGATGGATTCATAATTATTCTTACATCTTTTAATGGTACAAAAGTATCTTTTTTATATACATTAACTAAAATTCTACCTATATCAGCCATAAAATACTCCTTTTTAAAAACTAATTCATTATATCTTATGTACTAAAATGTAAATTGTTTACTCTTTATACCATTAACTTTAAATTAATGGATATTTTTATTTTCATTAATATTTATAAGCATATTTTTTAATTATAAATAAATTTTAATTCATAAAATAAAAAAGTGGTTAACTAAGTTTTATCACCAACTTTTTATTAACCACTTTTGCCTTAAACCAATATCATCTTGCTAAAAATTCAATTAATTTAATATCTATATTAAATCTGTATAATTAAAGCTATACTTTAGCCTATTAGCAATATGTTCTGTAACATATACTTCAACTTCCTTTGACATAAAAATTGTTTCTCTATTTTCACTATATCCTACTTCTATATTTCTTGTTTTATCTACATCAAGATCTCTAATTGAATCAAATATCCCTTCTAAATCTAAGATTCCAAAACCCCACTCCTTATTAGGATAAACATCTCCTCTTCTTTTTCGAGTTCCTCTTATAATGTAAGCTTTTGCTTTCTGAGCATACATCTTAGGATCATTTCCTTGAACAATTGCCCACTGATAAAAAAGTGCCATTGCACCAGTTAGCACAGCCCCTGCAACACTAGATCCTGTTAAAGTTACAATCTCTCCTCCTGGTGATGTTGCCTGCATATCTACACCACCTGCAGTAACTTCAGGCTTTATTTCGTCTTCTCTAGTAAATCCTCTACCTGATTGAATTACAGAACTATTTGTTGTTTGATTATAAAAAGATGTGCTTATAGCTGCACTACTGGTTGAAGGTATAGTAAGAGTTACGTTAGGATCTGAACTTAAAAATTTAGTATTACTACCTAATAATTCTCTTTGATATATCCAAGCATCAAAAGTCCCAAAAACCATATAATCAGCATATACTTTTATTTGCCAAATACCAACTTTAATGTCTCTTATTAATATATTTACATTCTGATTTCCGCTATAATCATTGGGATAATCATACTCTATAATTACTGTACTACCTTCAAATACCAATTTAATCTCTTTAGTCCTTTTAACTTTAGCTGGAATCCTCTCAATTACCTCACCACTAGGAGATATAAGTCCAACAGAGATTTTATCTGGCTTACTACACCATATAGTTATAGCCAAATCTTTTTGATTTCTATCTACAGTAATCTCCATTGTTTTTTCTTCTCCAGCTTTTTCAAATTTATTTCTGTAGTGGGTTTCACTACTTCCTTCATTACCACAACTTGTAATAAAGAGTATTCCACTTTGATTGGCAAAAAGGTCTATATACCTTTCCAGTACAGATGACCCGTCATGCCCTCCAAAATTACTAGCTAGTGGAATATATATTATTAATGGTTTATTATAGTTCTTTTGAATGTCAGATAAATATCTTATTGCAAGTATAATATCTGTAGTTTGGTACGTAGGATACTTTCCCCTTTGTAATCCATTTACTATCAAATTTTTCTCTGATGCTTCATCTAACTTTACAATTGCAAATTCACAATTAGGTGCAGCGCCTACGATACCATTATATCCCCTTCCACCAATTATGCCTGCCATTGAAGTTCCATGCCCATATTCATCCCTACTATTTACTATTTTATAAGGGTCTTCATTATTTTTATATGCTTTTATTGCTTCATTAATTTCATCTCTATCATAAACTGTGCCATAGTGAAAGCCTGGAGGTGGTATTAAATCTTCCACTGTTTGATCCCATATTTCAAGTATTCTTGTTTTACCATCTTCAGTCATAAATTCTTTATTTAAATAATCAATTCCAGTATCTATAATTCCTACTACAACTCCATCACCTTTTAAATTTAAGTAAGGATTATTATGAAATTTAGTTATATTTGCAGCTTCTAACGGTGATATATAACTTAAAGTAAATATTCTATTTACTTCATAATTTACTATATTAGGCACCTTTGCTAAAACCTCTTGTAAATAACCTACTTTTACACCTAATATTGCATATATAGGATTTATTATAATTGCACAAGCATAATATTTATCTGCAAGAGCCCCAGTTAAATCTCCATAATATTCTATTACATAAGATTCAAATTCATCTAGTAAATACTGTTCCCCACATTCTTCTGTTGTTTGAGTTAGAACAAAATCTTCTTTGATTCTATTTACTTTCATTACATACCTCCATAAGAATTGAATCTTTTTTTAATTTAACTTGAGCCTTAACCTTAATC
Organism: Clostridium sp. ATCC 25772; assembly: GCF_001573875.1. Lineage (NCBI taxonomy): Bacteria > Bacillati > Bacillota > Clostridia > Eubacteriales > Clostridiaceae > Clostridium > Clostridium sp. ATCC 25772. The sequence goes on along the minus strand of NZ_LFRG01000014.1, from coordinate 59,317 downwards.
ATTTTTATTGTTCTTATTTACATATTCAGGTTCTAAAAACTCTTCAAATTCTGATGGTATAGAAAAAAATAAGTTACTCTCTTGAATGCTTCTCATATTTTCAAATACTTTTCTAAAATCTAAAACTCCATATCCTACTTCCCTATTAGGATATATAACCTGTGGAATTTGTTTAGTTCCTCTTATTAAAAACGTCCTAACCTTTGGTGTATACATATATACATCATTGTCTTTTACTATACCCCATTCTAAAATAAGAGCTACTGCCCCTGCAAGAACTGCTGTAGCTGCACTTGAACCTGTAACAATCTTTGTACCGCCCCCTACAGTGGTAGTTAAAACTTCAAATCCTCCTATACATAATTCTGGTTTTATTCTATTATCCCTAGTAAATCCTCTTCCTGATGCTGCAATTAAAGTTCCTTTTTCTTGATTATAATATGCTGTTGTTATTATATTATTTGCTGTACCAGGAGATGTTAATGTTATATATGGATCTGGATTTAAAAATTTTGTTTCAGGATCTAAAAGTGCCCTTTGATATATCCACAAATCATAATCTCCATTTAATATGAAATCTCCTATTATTCTAAATTGCCAAATTCCTGGATTTACATCAAACATTCTAACTTGGATAAATTCATTTCCTGATGAATTTTCTGATATAAAATATTCTATAGTTACTCTAGTTTTTTCATATACAAACTTTATCTCATCTACTGCTTGTAATTTAACAGGTATTTTTCCTATAGACTCCCCACTAGGGGATGTTATACCGATAGAAATTTTATCAGGAGAAGTTGCCCAAATAAATACACTTAATCCCTTTTGATTTGGACCTACTTGTAGTTCTACGTTACTAACATCACCGGTCTTATCCAATTTACCCCTAGTATGAGTTTCAGTATCACCTTGATTTCCTGTTCCTGCTACGGCTATAACACCTCTTTCATTAGCATACCTATCTATAAAACGTTCTAATACAGTGGTTCCATCATGAGCACCAGCATTACTTTCCATTGGAATACATATAACTAATGGTTTATCTAGTTTTTCATGACAATCTAACAGATATTTTATGGATATAGCTATAGAAGTACTACTATAAATATTATTGCCTTTATCAAATACAGCATTTTCTCTTAAAGTATTTTCATCTGACCTTAAAGTCTTAATAATTATAAATTCACAATCTGGTGCTGCTCCTAACACTCCATTTTTACCCCTTGCACCAACTATTCCAGCAACTTCTGTTCCATGTCCAACATCATCCTTTTGTGGAACTATTAAATAAGGGTCTTCACCACGTCTATGTGCTTCTATTGCTCTATCGATTTCCTCTCTAGTATATTCACTTCCATAGTAAAAATCATTTGGTGGTTTACCACTTTCGTCTTCTTGATCCCATATAGAAATTATTCTGGTTTTCCCATTTTCTAACATAAACTCTTCATTTAAATAATCTATACCAGTATCTATTATTCCAACAACTACTCCAGTCCCTCTTAATTTAAGAAATTCATTATTATGAAATGTGTTTATATTGGCAACTTCAATTGGAGATATTGTTGCTAAGGTATAAAGATTATTAGGTTCAATATTTGTAACAGTTTTACTATTATTAAAAACCTCTTCCACACTATCTTGCTTTACTATTAGTATTGCATAAGTTGGTGTTAAAATGAAAACACATGCTTTAGGATTATTTTTAAATTCAGATACTATATCTCCAGAATATTCAACTAAAAATATATCATAATTTAAATCTTGATATAACTTTTCACACTTAAGTAAATCTTCAGGAATATTATCATTTGGTTTATTAGATGACTCACTTGTCAAAGTTTCATTAGGCTTAATATTTACTTCTCGATTATTTTTATCCATAACTCCCTCTCTTAACGGCTCTTCATTAATCCAAACTTCTAAAGCATTCCTTAAGCATAACGTTCCATAACCCCATGTAGGATTAGGATATACTTCAGTTTTTCTTACTACCTTTGCTCCCTTTAACAAATAATATTTCAACCTTTGTCCATATAGGTATGGATCTCTTCCTTTTATAAATCCCCACTCCATAAGTAGTGCTGAAGCACCTGAAACTGACGGCGCTGCAACTGATGTTCCTGTTAATGCATCAAAGCCACCACCAGGTATTGGTCCTTCTACATCTATTCCTGGTGCTACTAAACTAGGTTTTACTATTTCAGCTCCTTCTCTTCCTCTTCCTGAAAATGGTGATATATCACCTATTGCACTGTTATAACTTCCGACAGTGATAACATCTTCAACAGTTCCCGGTATCCCTACAGTGTTAAAGACTGTTGGTCTTGTAAACCTTGTTTTATCATTTAATGCTTCACTTATAGGTAGCCATATATCTATATCTGTAATTTCATCACTTTCTCTATAAATTATAAGTGACCAAACACCTTCTAATAATTCATCGCCTTGAGCTACTAGTGTTACCAAAATTTCTCCTGAAATATTGAAAGGAAGTGGTCCTGTATAATATACATAGTAATATGTTCCTCTTAAATTTCCTTCTACAAAACCTCTTGTTAAATTTATTCTAGGTGTTACACTTCCATCTGGAGACCTAATACCTATACTTATATCAGTTAAAAACCTTTTATATATCCTTAATATTATTCCAATTTCTCCTTTGTCCACGTTAAAAGATATTTCTTTTGATTCCCCTTCTATAAGTTCCCTTGCATGATGGCCTTTATTTCCTTCATTACCGGCAGCAACACAAAATGTTATTCGTTCTAATTTACATATTGTTGATATATATTCTTCAAATAATGACCTTCCATCATGGGCACCATCATTTGTACTAAAGCTCAAATTTATTACTAACGGTTTATTTAACTCCTTTCCTTTATCTACTAAAAATTTAATTCCTCTCATTACTTGACTACTTTTTGTAAATCCACCAGTAGCTTCACCTGTAAGTTTAACCATTGCAATAGAACTTTCAGGGGCTACACCATAGTATTTAGTTGGAATTTTACCTCCTGCACAGGCTACTCCTGCAACATGTGTTCCATGGCCTACCCTATCTTGATGTGGCACAATATTATATGGATTAGGAGATTTTATTGCTTCATCAATTTGTGCTTTATTATATATCTGTTTTAACTGCAAATCATATATATAATCAATTCTTGATAGCCCTTCCTCATTTCTAAATGCTTGATGCATATAATCTATTCCACTATCTATGAATCCTACTAAGACCCCATTTCCAGTTAAGCCATAAGTACTTTTTACATCAGTTATACAAGATGCCCTATTTGTAGTTTCACTATTATAATAAAGATTTTTAGGTAATTCTATATACTGTATTTCTTTTATTGTTTCAAGTTTTTCCAAATCACTAAACTTAATTGTTATTATGCCAAACCCATATCCTAAATCCTCAAAGGTAGCCCCTATTGCTTCTACCTGCCTTCTAACTGCGTCTCTTTCCTCACCATAAAGTGCTGCTATCTCTATATTTTCATCTATATCAAATTTATATTTTTGAGTTAGTTTTCCAATTAAAGCTCTTGGTATGCTTAAAAACAAATTATAGAAACCTTCAGTCCTAGCCATGTAAATTTCACTCCAAAAATATTACTCTATTAATATTTTATGATTGAAAGTACAAAAAAAGTATTCATAAAAAATTATGAATACTTTTTAGATAAAATATTAATATTTTTTAGGCATATGAAAAGAAATAAGAAGTGAAAGATTCGAAACATATTTGTCATGAGACAAGAAAGTAAAATCTAGTCATAGTGGGGCTATGTCTGTATTTTACTGACGAAGTATTCATGGCAAATAGGTGAGAATACTGGCTTATTATTTATTTGATTATGCCTTAACTAAATTTACTTATAATTTGCCTAAAGTTCAAACTCAACTCTATTTAATTTAGCAACAACTTTTATATCTTTATGTGATACAGTCTCTGTTTTTAATGAATTTTTGTTACTTATTAAAAGTAATTTATTATTATCTAATCTTTTTATTTGTCTTATAACTCTAGTATCATTATAATCTATAAGACAAATTGCATTATTCTCTATCTCATTTGTTAAGTTTGCAAAAGCAACATCATCTTTACAAATTCTGAAACCCATCAAATCATCATTTTCTATTTTAATAAATAAAACTTTTTCTGGATTAAAACCCTCAACTTTTTTAGATATTACAGGTAATTGTTTAGTTCCTACAGTTTTGTTTAAATCATAGCCATATATACCTATTGTTTTTATAACAGAACCAAAAGCGTCATTCCATACATCATTTACCTTTTCTGGAGTTTTAGCTTTAGGCGCTGGTTGGCTCTTTTCTTCTTCATAAGCTATATTTTGAAACATACTACTCATGTTTTGTACACTACCACCTAATACCTTGCCTATACGTTCCATAAATTTTTCATTTATTACTTTTTTTCCACTTTCAATTTCATTAATAAAACCTTCAGAAACACCAAGTTTTTTACCTAGTTGTTTTTGACTCATTCCTTTAGCATTTCTAGCGTCTCTGATGCTATCTCCTACTTTACTCATAACTATTCCCTTTCTTTTTACATGTTAATATATAATATTTATTTAGAAAATCTTTTTTTCTCTTCTATTAAATGTTCTAATAAAAATTTAAAACTCCAATTTATAGACACTGGCGTTATAGCTGCTAGTATTGGTTTGTCTTCTAAATTATTTCTAACAGCCTTTATGGCATTTTGTAATGAATTATTTGCTAATCCATTAAATATAATAACCTTTTCCTTTGGTAATTCTTCTACACCTTCATTACCTTTATTACCTAAAATTATTTCTTTCATTTTAAACTTTGCCATACCATCTTTAATAACTATACATTCTTTTGAAACTTTGTTTTTAAATACTTCATTTAATTTGTCTATTTCCTCATTAGTTAAACCATATGTTATCAATAACTTATCATTTAAATCACTCATAAATTTTATTAGCTAAACCTACTAAATCATTTTAAGTAGTATTCCCACAAATTTTAATCTTTCTATTTTGTGAGATAGCTAATGCCCTCCTTTCATACCATACTTTATTTTAGTTAAAAGCTTATTTTAGTTAAGACATTATTTTAGTTAAGAGTTAAGAGTGAATAGTTAATAGTTGTGGTTATTACTACTCACTTCGTTCCTAGTAATTCTAAACGTATCTTTTCATAAATTTGCAAAGCAAATTATATTTATAGATTAAACAGAAAGTGGTGCCACTTTCCTCCTAAATTATTAATTCATAATTCTTAATCCTTAATTTTTTTCATTTTATTTCCATAATAAAACAAGTAAAGAACCAGTACCCCTATTTGGGTTTTAGTGAAGCCTTTAAATAAGCAATTGCCCCTAGTGTTGGCTCCATCACAAATGGGACAGGCACGGTAAATTTATTTTCTTCGCTAACACTTGATGCTCTCCTGGTTTTATATTACTAACACAATAACTCAAAGCCAGTCGCCAACAATTCAAAAGAAAGTGGCAGCCCAGTTTAACCCAACATTGTCAATTTCTAACCCAATTGTCCATTGTCAATTGTTTTAACTCTTAACTAACTAAATAACCGTTTAAGTAATTGAAAATTGACAATAGCTATAAAATCCTTACTGGCTATTGTCAATCACTTAAACTCTATTAATTATTGTATTTTTTCTGGTTCGTCATATTCTACACCAAAAGTTTCAACAGTAACTTCTTTCATAACCTGATCTTCTTTTGGTTTATCCATATAGTTTGTTGGAACTGAAACTATTTCATTTGCAACATCTAAACCTTCAGTAAGTTTTCCAAATGCAGCATATTGACCATCAAGATGTGGTGAATCAGCAACCATTACGAAGAATTGACATCCTGCTGAATCTAAAACAACTGTTCTTGCCATTGATAATACACCAGGAGTATGTTTTAAATCATTTTTAAAGTTATTTGCTCTAAACTCTCCTTTTATACTATAACCAGGATTTCCTGCACCTGTTTTTTCTGGACATCCACCTTGAATCATGAATCCTGGGATTACTCTATGGAATATAAGACCATTATAAAATCCCTTTTTTATAAGACTTATAAAGTTTTTAACTGTATTCGGTGCTATCTCTGGATATAACTCTGCTTTCATTACTTTTCCATTTGCCATTTTTATTGTTACTATAGGATTTTGCATTTATTTATCGCTCCTTTAAACATTGTATTTTTTAGATATTATAACATATTTGAACTACTGTCCTAAAGAAAATACATGAAAAAAATCCATTTTATATTATTATTCACCACAACAAATATAATTATAGGTTTTTTTAAAGATTTTTAGGCGCAAAATCTAATAAAAGATTTTACGCCTAAATTTTTATTTACTCTTTGCCTTTTTTATCATTATTCTTATCTTCGTCTTCACTTTTGTCCTTATTTCCTTCTTCTATTTTATTTTCTAATATCTTATCTGCATATTCAGTAAGTTTTTCATAATTCATTGTTCCATCAGAATTAGTTATATCTTTTAAATTAATATCTACACCTAAGAATCTTTTCAATAAAATTTGTACAATTACTAAAAAAATCCCTTGTAGTGTAGCTAAAACCGTTGCCTTTTTACTATTATTCTCATCAAGTTTTTCCATCATATTTTTATCTACTTCAACTACTAAAGTCCAATTAAGTTCTTCATCTATAGGAAAATACGTTCCATAAACTATTTGTCCCCTATAGTCTTTATATGGTGTATACCTAGAATAATCAATATTTAATTTAACACGATCTATATCAATTTTTTCTTTTCCTATAGCTCCAGGTATATATTTAGATTCAGTTAAAAACATACCTTTTTCATTTACTATATAAGCCTCTGAATATTCATCTAATCTACATCTTTTCATTATATCATTTAATTCTTTTATATTTATTCTGATAAAAATTACCCCTGATATCTTTTTGTTTTCATCTACTATAGGGTTGTACATATCCACTTTGTACTCCCCCTCATTAAATATAGTTTCCACTTGAAACTGACAAGTATTTAAAGCGTTATTTATTGCTTCTGAATTTGAAAAAACATCTGGATTATCAACATACCCATAAACTATTTTTTTTTCTTTATTTAAAACTACTATATTATCATAGCGTTGTTTACTTGCTGTAATAAAGTTCATTTGTTTCATTATTTTTTTCTCATCCATATCACTAAGTCCATCTGCCAATGAATATAACTTGATTTCATAATATACCTGATCTATAACATCTTGTACCGTCTGCGATAAATCTTTACCTGTCCCATATATATTGTTTATTATCATTTCATTATTTTTTTCTAAATTGTCCTTATTTACTTTTAAAAATCCTGCCATGGAAAAAACTATAGAGAATAAAGTTATGATAATAACACTTATTACAAATCTATTTTTAGGTTTTTTAGATTTTTTAATACAAATCATTATAATTCTTCTTCATAAGAGTTAACAGTTAATGCTAAGTTTTTATCATACTTTATAAATTCTATAATTAACGATGCACCTGGCAGCACAATAAAGTAATCTTTATCAAGTATATTAGTATTTTTATCTACCTTAGTTTTATAAAATAATAAATCATAATCAAAATTTTTATCTTCATTATCTATAGAATCTTCTAAATTACAACCATAAATTTTTACCTCATTTTTTTCTTTAGCATTTTTAACAATAATATCATTTATGATATATATGCTGTTACTATTTTTAGGATTGATAATATTTATTTTATTGGAATCCTCTTTCATCTTAAGCTCAATAAAACTATTAAATTCATTCTCATCCGTTGCTTTTTCCATCTTAAATACTTTCATTTCATACTACCCACCTTATTTCTTTAAAGTAGTTCTACTTAAAGCTATTCATTTATCAAGTTAGAAACCTCAAGTTAATACTTCACTAATAACTAACATATTCTTTAGTTATTAGTTACTAGTTGCAACACTTTGTCAGTTAAAAGTTAAGAGTGAATAGTTAATAGTTGCGGTTATTACTAGTCACTTTGTTCATAGTAATACTAAACGTATCTTTTTTTAATCTACAAAAGTAAAACTTCTAAGCAAGCAATTCCCCTAGTGTTGGCTCCATCACAAATAGGACAGGCACGATAAATTTATTTACTTCGCTTAAAATTAGATGCTCTCTTAGCTTTGCACTTCTTAGTTAATAAATCGAAGCCAGTCCCAAACAATTTTTCAGAAAGTGGTTGCCACTTTCATTTTAAATTCTTAATTCATAATTTTTAATCCTTAATTTTTTTAATTGTCAAATGTCAATTGTCCATTGTCAATTTCTAACCCAATTGTCCATTTTCAATTTTTTAACTTTCAATTTTTAACTATTAACTAAAACTATCATAAACTGCTAGTGTAATGTTAATCTTAGAACACTATAAAACTTACAATACTTTATATAGTTTCAAATTACAGTATCATTTAAATTTTCCATATTCAAAAAAAGTGAGTACATACTCAAAAAATTTAAAATTTGAGCTGATTTCACTTTTTACTATATAATTAACTTATGAAATAAAGGGGTATGTTGTTAAAGTATTTTACTAATAAATACGTTTTTATTAGTTTAAACTTCTAATTTTTATATTAAAAAGCCTAAATTTTACTTATTTAATTGTATAAGTAAAATTTAGGCTTTTAATTAAGAATTAAGTAATCTGTAACTAAGCTCTATCATCTCTTTTTTATTTAATGAATTATATATTTCTACTATCCCTTTTTCACTTTGTGGATTTTTCATATTTCTAATAGTTAACAAACGTTCTAACTGTTTAGCAGTACCTAAACTTCCATCTATTATGTCCACATCTTTTCCTACAAATTCTACAATCTTATCTTTTATAAATGGATAATGGGTACAACCAAGAACTATTGTTCCTAAATTTTCATTGCTTAAATTCTCTAGTTTTTCTTTTAAATAATTATGTATTTCTATACCATCTATATTGCCAGTTTCTATTAACTCTGCTAATCCACCACAAGGAAGTGGCTTTATATCTGCTATTTTTTTATATTTTTGTTGTAACTTTGCAAACTTTTTCTCTACTAATGTCATTGGCGTAGCCATTATAACAATTTGACCTTGTTTTTTTAATTCTACTGCTGGCTTTAAAGCTGGTTCTATACCTATAATTGGAATAGATTTATATTCTTTTCTCAAATCTTCTACAGCTACACTTGTGGCTGTATTACAGGCTATAACTATTGCTTTAACATTTTTACTTAATAAAAACTTTATAGCATCGAAAGTCAATTTTTTTATTTCACTATATTCTTTTGTTCCATATGGAGCATTTGCCGAATCTCCATAATATATAAAGTTTTCATTAGGTAAAATCTTTAAAGTTTCTTTTAAAACACTAAGACCACCAACACCTGAATCGAAAAATCCTATATAATCTCCCTTACTTAAATTCACTACTTTCACCACCCAAATATATTTGTCTTATCATTTATTTGATTATACCTTAATTCTCATGAATCTAAACATAATAAAGTTTAATAAAATTTTAAACATAATTCTTAATTACTATACATTTTTTCTCATTTTATATATAAAAAAATATATCACATTAATTATAAATAATAAAGAATCTTATTCTAAAACTAAAATAACTAGCTATTTATTTTTTTATAGCTAGTTATTTTTCAATATAATTATTTACAAATTTCTTCTAACTTTTCTTTTATATATTCTGTTATTTCTTTCTCGCCAATACAAGTCTTATCATCCATTATAGGTGGCTTTACTCTAAAGAAATTTATTATTAATTTATTATCAGAAATTATATATTCCTCTGAATGTAATGGTGCAAATATAACTTCAACTTCTTCAAATTTACTTCCTTTTATTTGTGATGTTAAAGAATCTAAATTTAACTGCTTAACAGGAGCTGCCATAGCATTAGTATATTCTAAATCTTCCATCATCCACATATTATTATTCCAGAATTTCTTTTCTTTTTTATTTCCTACAAATGGCTCTCTATTTTTTATAGAACTTAGCGCTCTTCTCACTGATTCTGCATTAAATTCATCATCATAAGCTACACTTAATGCTGTCATTTCTGATACATCATAGAAAAAGCTCTCTGGTATGTTATCCTTTTCACTAGCAGCCTGCCAAAAATACAGCATTGCTTCCACAGCTTCAAGGTTTAACTTAATCCTTTGTAACATATTCAAAACTCCCCTTATATTTATTTACATATTTAATATGCATTTTTTATACTAAAGTTTCCATCTATTATATTATACAATAATTGGCTGAAAATAAGTAAGAATATTTCAAATATTTTGCTTTAAATAAAAAAATATGCCCGAAGGCATATTTTTAATTTAAGTTATATTCAGTTTTCTTAGTTTCTACTAATTTAGCAGATGATTTTTTAACTAAATCCCCTTTTTTATAATCTAATATGTTTTTATTTATTATACCATCCATAAAATTTGAAACTTCTTCATCAGTTATATCATCCTTTACATTTTTCAATGTAACATTATTTTTATTTCCTTCTTCTGTTATAAACGTCATAATTAAATCCTTTTCCATGAAAACCCCTCCTAAATATAAAACACTATAAATTGAAATTTATGGTGACTATTATTTTAAAATTCCTAAATAATATAGAAAAACCTAAACTTTTAGACTCTATATTAAGTGTAACTATTTTAGAAAATAAATTTTTCACCAGGGAAGATACTTTGTTTATACCATCTCCCCTCCCCATACTAACCTAAAAGATAACCTTTCTCCTCTTTAACAACCTGTTGCATTTCTCCAGCCAAAAGGTTGTCCACCTCTGTTGCTAATTCATATAACTCTTCATCTGTTGCAGATACTTTAATTTTTGAAAATCTTTGTGATTTTAAAATGTCCTTCCCATCATTATCTACACCTACCTTACAAATTAAATTAATGGCTTTACTTGTTTTAACATTATTTACTGCCATGTTTATCAACCCCTTTCACCTTATATATATACAAAAATAGCTACCAGTTCACAGCAAATTTAAATATTTTGTAAATATTTCGGAACTCCGTCCATTTAATGCATATATACAAGGTGAATAGATTATTTTATTTTTTATTTAAATTGGAGGTTTTTATTATGTTGTATATGTTAAATTTTAACGAAAAGGAAGCTTTAGAATTAAATGTGAACTTAGATGATATTTTAATTTTAAGTTATCTTAAGGAAAACTATAAAAACTTTATATGCAAAACTTTTAATAATACTGACTTTTATTGGATTAATTATGAAAATATTATTTGTACTTTACCTATTCTTAATATAAAAAAAGATACACTTTATAGAAAACTGAAAAAACTTTGTAGTAGTAATATCTTGATTCATAAAGTTGTTAGAGGTGGTGGCACTTATTCTTTTTATGCTTTTGGAGATAATTTTTATAAAATTTTCGATACTAATTCTAATAAAAATATTAATAATCACATAGAAGATACTGTAAATGATAATATTTTAAAATCTAATATTAATCCTATGTCTTCGGATTTAAATTCAACAGCTACCCAAAATTTATCCAATAATACGGATTTTGATTCTAACTCTAACGGATTATTTTTAAATCTAGCCAAAGATAAATCCGAACTAGTTGGAATTTTTAAAGAGCTCTTCGAAAATAACTCCTTAACAAAAGATATATATAATATATTAAATAACATAGTTATGTTATTTAATAATATAAAATCTATAAATAGATTTTATAATTGTAGTAATAGTAATAATAACAATAATATTAATTATAGTTTAGATATGGATTTTAATTCTACTAACAGTGAAATTTATTCCTACTATAGCGAATCTGGCTTTGGTATTTTAAACAAAACTGTTATAAGCCTTTTAGATAAACTTGTAGATGAAAATAATATTACTGATGTAAAAGATGCTATGACAGAAGCAGTAAAAAAAGGTAATACTAATATTTGCTATGTAGAGGGTATACTTAGAAATTGGAAAAACAAAACTGAAAAAACTGCATATAACATATCATCTAAGGCTAATTTTTCTTCATCCAAATCTAAAGATAGCTTTAATAATTTTAAACAAAGAAACTATGATTTTGATGAACTTGAAAAGGATCTTTTAGCACATAGTGATGATGTTTTTGAAACTATGGCTGCTAATTGTAACACTTCTTTTAATTTTTAATTATAATATATTAACATTAATTTTAAAGGATGTGTATTCTTTGAACTTATTCAATGTTTTTTTAATTTTTTTATCAATTCTAAACTTAATTTTGTTATTTAAAATTGATTCTATTAAAAGCACCGCTATTTCAGTATTTTTATTTTCAGTATTTTCTATAATAGGTGCTGTTATGTTTTCTTTTGGATTTAATATATTCTTTTTTGATAATATAGATAATCATAATTTTATAGGTTTATTTTTCATGTATCTACTTCCAGTAATCTATATTTACACAAAATCTAAACTTATTAAACTCACTAAATTTACTAAGACAAAATAACCTAAATATATATTTCAAGCATATAACAATAACAAAATGGACAGGCACAGATAACTTAACTCCTGTCCTTCTTGTTACTGATGCACACTATGAAAATATTACATATTTTTAGTTAAAAGTTATTGTTAAACCTTGTTCTGCTAACAAAATTTAAGTAAGCAATTTACTAAAGTTTCAACTCCATCACAAATGGGACTTTTCTAGTTAAGAGTTAAGAGTTAATAATTAATAGTTATTGTTATTACTACTCACTTTGCTCCTAGTAATTCTCAACGTATTTTTAAATCTAGTTCTGCTAACAAAATTTAAGTAAGCAATCCTCTAAAGTTCTACTTCCATCACAAGAGGGACAGACGCGTAATTGGCTACTTTACTATACTTTAGACTTGATACTTTTGTTGATTTTAGTTTCTCTCCAATATTACTCGAAGTCGGTCCCGAACATCTAAGCAGCAAAGCCGCTATTTTAGGACCGGCTTTCATTGCTTTAGGTTTTATTGATAATCTTTCGATTTCACTGTAAAAATAACTTATGGAAAATATACTTTGGTACGCCTGTCCTTCTTGTTACGGCTGTACATTTTGAATTTAGCTTTAGTTAGATTTATATCTTCAATTCAGAATTTATTCTCTCTAATTCAAAGAAACTGGACTAGTCCAGTTTCAACCATCATTGTCAAATGTCAATTGTCCATTGTCAATTATATAATGTTCTTAACTTTTAACTATTTTAAGGGACTGGCTAACTTTTTTTATTTATGGCAATTAAATTTAAAGAGCTACTATCTATTGTATGGAACTACGTTAGTCGTGCCTGTCCCATTTGTTACGGCTGTAAACTTTGAATATAACTTTGTTTAATTTAATATCATAAACTCACAATTTACTCCCTTTAATTCAAAGAAACTGGCAATCCAGTTTCATCCTGAACTATTAACTATTAATTTTTAACTATTAACTACCTAAGGGACTGGCTAACTATAGTTGTGCTTATCTTTTATTATTCCTATAGCTTTACCTATTATCATAGCATTTTCATCTACCACTTCAATAGGTTCATATTTCTCGTTTTCTGGCATTAAAAATACTTTGCCATCCTTTATATTTAACCTTTTTAATGTTGCATTCCCATTTAAATCTACTGCAACAATATCATTGTTATTAGCATTATACTGTTTTCTTATAAGTACATAGTCACCATCATCTATATTGGCATTGATCATACTATTTCCCTTTACCTTTAATATAAAAGAACTTTCAGCACCTTTTAACCAATACTTTGGCATTTTAAATGCTCCTTCAAAAGTGTCATTTATCATAATTGGTTCTCCTGCTGCTATATCATTGTATATAGGTATATCTAACAGCTCGTCCTCTAATAAAACTTCACCTTTGCCATTAGGATCTAATATAAAATTCCCCTCACTACTTGTATCTTTGGCAAAATCAAATTCTATATTATGCCTAATATCTAAAAATTTATAACTCTCCATAAATAAATTATTTTCTTCCTCCTCTTTAATCTCACATAGCTGCTCTTGCTTTTTCGGTATGAATTTTTCTTTTAATATAAAAGTTTTTACATTTTTATATTCTTTAAATAGATTCTTTATATTTATGCCTTCATATCCTAAGGAGTTTTCTATGGATTTATCTTTGTTATTAAAGGTAAGTATTATATTTGAGTAATCTTTTATATCCATAGATTCTAATAATGTGTCTAATTGCAATTTGCTAAATTTATTAATTTCATCTAATACTAAATGTGTATAATTCGTTGCTTTTACCTTATTAGTTAAAATAGAAATTTCATCAGAGATTTTATTTTCTTTTAAAGCTAAATAATACATTTCCATTAACTCATATATAATTTTTCTAGTAACAGAATTTCTAGGTAATGATTTTGGAGCTAAACATTCTATTTTACGTCCACGTCTTATTAATTTTTGATAATCCTCTAATTGATTTATATTTCTATTTTTTATGTATTTAAACTCACTTAAAAAGAACTCATCATACTGCTTTTTTAATATTTTTGACCTTTTATTGCTATTTTTTAATGTTCCCATACAATCATATAACAGCTTGTAATGTACACTTTTACTTATTTTATTGATATCAAATTCGCCATAGTTTTTCTTTATAAATTCATCAAAGGTCATAATATCAACTTTATTTTGTATATATGAAAATAAACTTATCATATTCTTATTTTCAAGATACTTATAATATTTTAAAATAGCATCATTTTTTTCTTCATCATTACTTACTATCATTAATATATCGTCATTTTCATATAAACAGTAATTATCTTTTAAATATAATATCCTATTTATTGCTGTAGTTGTTTTTCCTGTTAAGTTTTCCCCTTTTATAATAAGTACCCCACTAAATTTTGAGCTTATTATATTTCTTTGTTTTTTAGAAATCAAAATAACACCCCCTTTGTTATATTTTTCTATTGTCTTTTACTTAATATTATAATGTTTTTAATTAATTTATCTAGTCATCTTTCTTACAAGTGTTGATGTCCATATAGCTATCATGAGAACACCAAACATTATTTCTGTGTTAGCTATTATTATACTTATAGTTCCTTCTGGAGTTATATTTCCATAACCTACAGTAGCAAAAGTTACTAGACTAAAATGAAAACAATATAAAAAATCAGTTAAAAAACTTTTACTAAAAACATTATTTAAGTTATATTGAATAACTTTATCTTCTATTCTTACCCCGCCAAATAAATATAATATTGAACATATTAAAACTATAATAAGTGAAAAACTAAAGGCTCTAAATGGCTTTTCTCCATACCCACAAACCCAATATGATGCGAAAGATTTTAGTTTTCTCCAACCCTTTAATGTTTTATGGTCTGCTTTTTTACTTTCATAAAAACAATAACCATACTTATCACCTAAATCATTTTTTAGATATTGGTTAGCAAAGGCTAAATAACTATTAGATATTTCATTATAAAATTCAGGTCTTCCTTTGTTAAAAAAATCAATAATATTATAATTAAAACCACCTACATATGAAGCTAAATTTAACCTACTATTTTTTCTATTATTTATAAATTGTATATCAAATCTTTTTCTAGTTCCTTTTATTAAACAATTAGTTAAAATACATTCATCTATAAATTTAACTTTTTCATAGGAGTTTTTAACTAGATTACATTGCCCTAAAAAAGTATCTTTGAATGCAATAGTTTTTAAATAGGATTTTCTTATAATTATATTTTTCAAATTACAATTACTAAAATTCAAATTTATTAACTCAGTATTATAAATACCTAAAATAGAATTGCTAGCTATACTACAATTAGTAAAGGTACAAAATTGAAAAGTGCATTTTTCAAAAATAACATTTTCAAATCTCACATTCTTAAAATCTATATTTAAAAACGTACAACGCCTATATTTAATTCCTGTAAAATCTAAATTCTCTTTTCTTTCTTTTTTAAACTCCTTTAATTCTATTACACCATTTTCTGCAATAAGAACTCTTTTCTTACCAATTTTCATATATTTAAACCCTTTCAATTCCTTTAAGTATGTTTAAATGAATACTTCGTTGATATACTCATAATGCCACTATTACTAGATTTCATATCTTTATTTTATGACAAATATACTCTGAATCTTTCACTTCCCATTTTTTATATTCTTTACTATAGTTTTAAAATAAATGTTAATAAACTAAAAAAGAGTATTTATCATTACGGTAAATACTCTTTTTAGATTACCTCTACTTTTTATGAAGTGAGGAGTTTTTTCAAGTCCAATCACTCTACATCCTTTTGATTAAAAGATGGCTAAAACTTTAATCTATTGATATAGCGCTTGTTGGACATCCTTCTGCTGCTTCTTTTGCAGAATCTTCTGCTCCATTTGGAACTTCGTCTACGGTAGCATGTGCTTTTCCATCATCGCCCATTTCAAAAACTTCTGGACATGTAGCTGGACATAATCCACATCCTATACATTCATCTTGATTTACTACTGGTTTCATAAAAAATCCTCCTATTAAAGCCCATAAAATAATAAGTCTTTATTCATTCTCAGTTATAATAACCATTTTCAAATTTTTTTATTCGTTTAATGATATTGCACTTACTGGACAACCATCTCTAGCTTCCACTGCTGCATCTATAGAATCTTCTGGTACAGAATCTACTATAGATTCTGACTTACCATCGCTTCCAAAATCAAAAACTGATGGACATGTTGCAATACATAATCCACAACTAATACATGTGTCTTTATCAACTACTGCTTTCATCCAAATCGCCTCCTAAAATGTTCTTCTATAAATTTAGTTTGCACTTTTTATTGATAATTTATCCATATAACTTAATTACTATAAAGTTTATTTTTTTAAACTCTAAAAAATAATATTTCTATAACAAATGAAATTTTCACACCATCACAAATGGGACTTTTCTAGTTAAGAGTTAATAATTAATAGTTATTGTTATTACTACTCACTTTGTTCTTAGTAATACTAAACGTACTTTATTAGGACCGGCTTTGATTGCTTTAGTTTTTATTGATAACATTATGATTTCACTGTGAAAATAAATTATGGAAATTTCACTTTGGTACGCCTGTCCTTCTTGTTACGGCTATAAACTTTGAATATAACTTTGTTTAATTTGATATCATAAACTCAGAATTTACTCCCTTAAATTAAAAAGAAACTGGTAATCCAGTTTCATGCTGAACTCTTAACTTTTAACTATTAACTTTTAACTATTTAAGGGGACTGGCTAGCTTTTTTTATCTACGGTAACTAATTTTTAATAGCTGATTTTTATTTTATGGAGCTACATTGCTCGTGCCTGTCCCATTTGTTACGGTGTTACACGTTGTTATTAACTTCTGCTTAGATTTTCAGTTTCAACCTCAAGTTTTACTCCATTAAAATTTAAAGAAACTGGACTAGTCCAGTTTCAACCATCATTGTCAAATGTCAATTGTCCATTGTCAATCCCTAACCCAATTGTCAACTATTAACTATTAACTAACTAAACTCTAGTTTTCTCCATCATTGTCCTTTGTCCTTTGTCAATTTTTTAAAAATCTATACCTCAACTAAGTATGCAATCGTTCAAAGTTCTACTTCCATCACAAGAGGGACAGGTTCATTTATGTCTATTTTCTTCGTTTAATTGTAGATTCCACAATTACTGTATTCCCATAACAAAATAAACAAAGAACCAGTACCCTTATTTGGGTTTTAGTGAAGCCTTTAAATAAGCAATTACTTCTAGTGTTGCCTCCATCACAAATGAGACAGGCACGAAAAATTTATTTACTTCGCTTAAAATTAAATGCTCTCCTAGCTTTGTACTTCTTAGCTAATAAATCAAAGCCAGTCCCTAACAATTTCAAATAAAGTGGTTGCCACTTTCCTCCTAAATTCTTAATTCATAATTCTTAATCCTTAATTTTTTTTATTTTATTCCTATAACAAAATAAGCAAAGAACCAGTACCTAACAGATACGCTGCTTTGCAGCTCAAGTACTGGTTCTTTGCTCGGTAATTTATTTTGTCTACCCTGTTTTATTGAGCATAGAAATTTTTATTGTTGTACAACCTAATTGAACCTGTCCTTAAAATTTTAGGCTCTGTTAGATTAAATTGTTAATTTGTAACATAATAAAGGGGTAGTTCATACTAGATTACCCCTTTATTACAGCAAAATATATGATTAATTTAATGATTATTCTAACTTATTTTATATGGATTTTTCTTTTTTGCGAAACAACAACACATATATATACCCCAAGTAATTATAAACACAAAAGAAAGTCCTTCACATAACCCCAATGTAAACTCTGTCAAGGAGTCTCTAAATATATGACTTAACGATAAAATTAAAAAGCCTAATGCAGAAATTAATAACATTATAAACTGGAATCTTTTATTCACTTTTCCTATCCCCCATTAATTTATTATCTATATCATAAAAAAGATTGAATTAATACCAAAGGAAAACATAATAGCACCTATAATAGAAAAACTCAAATAAAAATATTTAATACGTTCAAGGAATAAACATCCTTTTAAATTAATGCTAATATATTATAATTTAAAATCAAAATAAATTGTTACTATAGGCCTTAGATATCTATTTCAATTAGAACTTACATCTAAAACTTTGTCTTACTGTTATACAAATTTTTTAAACAACTCTTTTTTACAATTTTTAAGTTTAGACATATCATGTTTTTCAGAATATATTCCTAAAAATATTAATGCAGATCCTATACCTACACATAGTCCTTTTATAAATTCAGGAATTATATTAATACAATTAAATATTAGAAACACACCATAAAACAATATTCCAAACCTTATGTAATTATTTAACTCTTTCATAACATCTACCCCTTACATGATTAATTATTTAATATTTTTTATTGTAATAAATCTTTAAACCAATCCTTACTACCCCTACAATGAATAAGGTCATTATTAAAGTAAAAAATACAATTTCATTATAAAAACCAGATACAATAATTCCTAAAGCTAATATAACTGTTATTATATTTATTGCCATTAAACTGCTCTTTAATAAAATTAACTTTTCACGTTCATCATTTTCTTTTATATATAATAATTTAAGTTTTTCCTTATTATTAAGAGCATTTCTAAATTTTATAATATTCATTAAAAGTAATGTTTCTAATCCAAAAAACATACCAAATTGAACACCTTTAATAAAATCTGTTGAATGATTACTTGGTATTTTAGCATTTATCATTGTTAAAGCTATTATAGCTGGTATAGTTATAGCTATTAATAATACGCACATTAATACTTTCTTTTTTAATACTTCATTATATCTTTCCATTTTACTAATCCCCCACCTCTGAAAAATCAAAAACCTCTTCAATAGCTAAATCAAAATATTTAGCTATTTTATACGCTAAAACTAAAGATGCAGTATACTTTTCACGTTCAATAGACGTAATAGTCTGCCTTGTAACACCTACAGCTAACGCAAGTTCTTCTTGCGTAACTTTCCTCTCCTTTCTTAACTGTGAAATTCTAGTTTTCATACTTTCACACCGCCTTATGTATTTTAATACTTGTATAGTTAACTTTACATTTTTAGTATAGTTTGCTTTACATTTAATGTCAAGCCTACTTTGCATTTTTATATAATAAATTTTAAACATAAAAGAAGCTATTACTCCTCTAACCTTTAGTTAGTTTAGTAATAGCTCCATAATTAAACTATATATTCTTTATTATCATAACTTGTTCATTAGAATCTATCTCACCATTTATTTTAAAGCCTATTTTTTCATAAAATTTTTGTGCAAATTTATTATTTAAATGAGTACTTAGTCTGATTTCATTGCAATTATATATATTTTTTACATGGTTTATAAGAGCCTTTATACATTGACTTCCATAACCCTTTCCCTGAAAGTCTTTATCTACCATAAATCTATCTATCCATACATTACCTTTAGTTTTTTCCATACCATACATGGCATATCCAACTAATAAGTTATCACAATATAAGGCTACTGACTTCCATTCTGGTTCAAAACAACTTTGTGCTAAAGAGTAACTATTAGGCTCTATAAATGCCCTTTGATTCTCACCTACCCTAAGTTTTTCAACTTCTCTCCAGTTTTTTTGTGTTACATCTTTAATTTTTACACTCACAATTCCATCTCGCTTTCAAATCACAATATTATTATAGGCTTTAATGCCTATATACTTTAAGTATACTCTTCTAAAGTTAAAAAAAGCATAAAACTTTAAAGTTTTATGCTTCTAAATTTAATTTAAATATTATTTTTCCACTTCTAAATCTGGTGTTCCTGCCCATGCTACATATGAAGCATCATAATTTTTAGCATTATTGTATCCTGCTAATCTTAATACCATAGCCATATGTCCTGAACGTATTCCAGATGTACAGTAAGTTACTATTTCATCCTCTTTACTTATTCCGTTATCTGTCATTATTTTTTCTATTTCATCTTGTGATTTTAATGTTCCATCTTCATTGTATAAAGTACTAAAATTAATGTTTATAGCTCCAGGTAAATGTCCTCCTCTAGCCTCACCATACTTTGTAGCACCTTCATACTCATCTTTTTCTCTTGTATCTATAATCTTAACTTTTCCTAAATTTTCTTTTAAGTGTTCTGTAGTTATATTTAAATCTTCTTTAAAACTATCAACTTTAACCTCTGCGGCAGTAGGTTTTACTTCTTCTTTAGAAGTTTCGTATTCTTTAGACTGCCAAAGATCAAATCCACCGTTTAACATTTTAGCATTTTCTAGACCTGCATATCTTAAAGTCCATTGAACTCTTCCGTCTTCACCCCAGCTACCTTTAACACCATAAAGAACTATTGTTTTATCTTTTGCTAAACCAAATTCTGATAGTTTTTTAGAAAGTGCTTCTGCATCTAAAACATTGTTTTCGTCATTAGATAAGTCTTTCCAAACTATATTAATTGCATTTTTTATATGACCTTTTTTATAATCTTTAGATTCTCTACAATCAACAATAACTACATCTTTATTATCAATATTTTCTTTTAACCAATCTGCATCTACTATATAGTCTTTATTTATGTATTCTTTTGCAGTTTCTTTTTTATCTTCTTCTTTCTTATTTTCTTGTTTTTGCTCTTGAGCTGCATTATTTCCATCTTTTTTAGCTTCATTATTAGATGAACATCCTATAAATATAGATGATGTCATTACCACTGCACATAATAAAGCCACTATTTTTTTATTATTTCTTAACATTTTTATATTCCCCCTTAATAACTATATGGTTCCAAGTTAAGTCTTAAAGTTATTCATTTATCAAATGAGAAAACTCAAATTAATATTTTATCAATAACTAACAGATTACTTTAGTTAAAAGTTAAGAGTGAATAGTGAACAGTTGTAGTTATTACTACTCACTTCATTCCTAGTAATTCTCAACGTATTTTTTTATAAATTTGCAAAGCAAATTATATTGATATATTTTTTAAAATCATTTTCAGAAAGTGGTTGCCACTTTCATCCTAAATTCTTAATTCATAATTCATAATCCTTAACTAACTATATTTGTACTTATTTTTCTCAACTGATAACAAAAATTTGATGAATAAATTTAAACTGGAGCTTGTTTCCCTATATCTCTAATAGTTCCATAGGATTTTAGCATATATATTTAGCTTCTTTATGCTAACTAATTTAATATCCATCTTAAAACCCTACGTATTTTTATTTACCTTTATTCACCTCAATTCTACAAACAATAATTTTAAAACACAATTATTTTTATGTATTATTTAATTAAACTATAGAAGCTTCATGTTCTATTTATATTTTAAATATAAGAGTATCACATACCCTATGCTATAATACAGGTAGAATAGGTATGGAGGATTTTTTATGATTTCAGTTATAATTCCAACATTGAATGAAGAAAAAAATATTGAAAAATTACTTATAAAATTAAATAACATAAATTATCCTAAAGAAATTCTTATAGTAGATGGTGGTAGTAATGATAAAACTGCACTTATAGCATCTAAATATGGAAAAGTTTTAACATCCCCTAGAGGTCGATGTAATCAACTAAATTTTGGAGCAAAAAATGCAAAAGGTGATATTTTATGGTTTTTACACTGTGATTCTATAATTGATGATTATAGCTTTAATCATATAGAAAGAACAATTAAAGAAAACTTTATAGGTGGGTGTTTCTCACTTTATTTTTATGACTTTAAAACCATATTTTTAAAATATATTTCCTATACTTCAAATCTAAGAGCAAAATATCTAAAATTAATTTTTGGAGATCAAGGACTTTTTATAAGAAAAGATGTATTTTTCAAATTAGAAGGTTTTAAAAAAATGCCTATTATGGAGGATTGGGAGTTCTCTACAAGGCTAAAAAGAGAAGGAAAAACTAAAGTTTTAAAAACACCAATAGGTACCTCAGCTCGAAGATTTATAAATGGTGGCCAATTTAAAACCCATATTTTAATGCATAAAATAAAAATATTATATTTATTAGGAACTCCGCCAGATAAACTATCTAAAATATACAAAGATATAAGGTGATTTTAATGACTACGGATTTTTCATTAGATATAAAAAACTATTTAAATATTAATAATCTATACAGTAAAGTTGGATTAGACAAAAACTTTAAAGTTAAATTCCTAGCTCAAGGAGAATATAACATTAACTATATTTTATATGATAAAACTTTAAAATTAGTATTTAGAATTAATACTGCTAGCCAATTAAGATTGGATAACCAAATAGAATATGAATTTAACGCATTAAAACTTCTTGAAGGTTCTAATGTCACACCTAAACCAATATATGTAGATGGTTCTAGAAAAAACTTTCCTTTTGGAATACTTATAATGGAGTTTTTAAAAGGTAAACCCCTAAACTACTCTACTGACTTAATTAAAGCTTCAAATATTTTCAGTAAAATACATACTCTTAAAGTTCCTAAAAATCATGGACTTATAATAGAAAATAACATTCTACAAGACAGAATAAAAGAAGGAAATTGGCTTTTAGAAAGCTTTTTTAAAAGTGATATTCCTGACATAAAAATTAAAAATTTCTTTGAAAAATATATTAACTGGTGTGAAGATAATTTGCATCTTGAAAAATATTTCATAGAAAATCCTATTTTATCTATAAATAATACAGAAGTTAATTCACATAATTTTATAATTGGAGACGAAAACTATCTAATAGATTGGGAAAAACCTGTTTTGTCACATCCATGCCAAGACTTAACTCAATTTTTAGCTGATACAACTACTCTTTGGCGTAGTAATTACATTATAAGTGATATTAATAAGGATGACTTTTTAAAAGAATACTGTAATAAAAGTGGATTTAAATATAAAAATATAAAAGAATCTATAAATATTTATAATCCTTATTTATATTTAAGAGCATTAAGTTGGTGTGCTATGGCTTTTGTAAAATATCAAAGTGAAGATAAACTTATAAAAAATGAAGAGATTTTCTTGAAAATTAAAAGCTATTTAGATATAGATTTTATTTCAAAACTATTAAAACCATATTTTTCAGTAGATTAACAAATTAAGGGGGAATTGTAATGAAAAATGCTTATGTAATAATGTCTCGAATCCCTCTTAGTGGGAAAACTAAAACACGTTTAATGCCTTTTTTAAGTGGTGATGAATGTGCTAGCTTACATACTGCCTTTTTAAAAGATTTATTTAATATGAGTTATGAATTAAAAGATTGCTCAGATATATATTTAACTTATTTAAATGATGGTAATGTTGAAGATTTAATCCACATCGCTCCAAGTTTTATTGATTTTTATCCACAGAAAGGTAAATCTCTTGGGGAAAAGATGAATAACTCTATAAAGTTTTTACTTAACAAAGGTTATGAAAAAGTAGTTTTAACTGGCTGTGATATACCTACTTTAAATAGCGAAATAATAAAAAATGCTTTTAAAGTATTAGACAGTAAAGATATTGTTATTGGGCCAACCTTCGATGGTGGCTACTATTTAATTGGATGTAAAAATTTTATTGATGATGTTCTGCTTTGTCCAATTCGTTGGAGCAATTTTGATGTATTTGAAAATACACTACAGATAATAAAAAATAATAATAAAAACTATGGTATTGTTGAAAAAATTAGTGATATAGATACCTTCGAAGATTTATTGTATTTCAAATCAACAGCAACAAAAGATAGCAATACATTATCCTTTGTTGAAAAATTTAAAGTTGAGGAAAGGATTATTTATGAAAACAGAGTTTAAATCTAAAAAAACTATAAACACTTCTATATTTAAAACCTATAAAAGTGATTGCATTAATTGTAAAAAGTGCGTAAATATTTGTCCTTTTCTACAAGAATATATAAAATCACCTAAATCTTTTATAAGTGATTTAGAAAATTCATCTATTGATATAAATCTTCCTTACTATTGTAGCTTATGTAGTTGTTGCAAACGAGTTTGCCCTAAAGACATAGATTTAGGACAGCTTTTCTTTTTATTAAGAGAAGAAATAACAACTACTAATAACGGTAAAACACCTATTAAAGGTCATAAAGCTATGGATTTCCACCAAAACTTTAGTAATAATACTATCTTTAAAGGAGTTTATGGAAAGAAAAATACTAAAAAGTTTTTTATGCCTGGTTGTTCTTTAAATGGATATAGCCCTAATCTTTCACTTAAAACCTATAACTATTTAAAAGAAAAATTAGGAGATGTAGGACTTATACTAAATTGTTGTAACAAACCTACTAAAGACCTTGGCAAACGTGATTTGTTTGACAAACGTTTTTCTCAGTTTATAAGCTCTTTAAAAAAGTTTAACAATGATGATATTGAAATAATAACAGCTTGTCAATCTTGTTTTAGAGTTTTAAAAGATGAAACTAAAGATATAAAAATTACTTCTCTTTGGTCATTATTTAGTGAAATAGGTATTCCTAAAAACTCTATAGGAAAAGGCCTAGGCTCCAATTTAACTTTCTCTATTAAAGATTCTTGCCAAGGACTAGATTACAAAGAAATTGGTGATGGAATTAGGTATGTAGTTGAAAGTCTAGGATATAATCTAAATTCTAAAGATGTCACTAATAATTGTTGTGGTTTAGGTGGTATTGTTCATTTAAGTAATCCAGTATTATCTAAAAAAACTAAAGACAATTGCATAAACTCACTTAATAGTGATAATGTAATAACTTATTGTGGTGGATGTCTTTCTGCTATAAATAACTCTGACAAGAATAGCTATCATATTTTAGAGTTAATTTTTGAAGATGAAGATACTCTTTTTGTTGATAGAAAAGTAAATATATCCGCTTTAAGCAGTTGGAAAAATAGATATAAAATAAAAAAGGACTTGGTTAAGGAGGATTCACATCTTGAAAAAAAATAAATATGTTAAAATTATTTCCTTTATTGGGCTGTTAATAATTTGCTACTTTCTTTTCACTAATACGGAATTTTTAAGAAAAGCTTCTCCGCAGCAGTTAAAAGAATTTATAGAATCCTTTGGGAAATTAGGACCAATAATTTATATCATTTTGTTTACCTTTGTTCCACTTACATTTTTTCCTGATGCACTGCTAGCTGTTGCAGGTGGCATGGCTTTTGGAGTGGTCAAAGGTAGCCTATACACAATTATTGGTGCTGTTTTTGGAGGGAGCCTTGCATTTTTTATAGCCTCTTATTTTGGTAAAGATTTAATTTTAAAATTAACTAAAAATAAACATAGCTTTAATTTTTTATCAAAAGGGCATAGAGAATTTTTTACTGTATTAATTTTAAGGCTTATACCTTTAATCCCTTTCGATATAATAAGTTATGGTGCGGGACTTACAGGTATTAAATTTAAAAATTTTTTACTAGCAACAATTATAGGTATAATTCCAGGAGTAGTTGTATTTTCAAATCTTGGTGATAAAGCCTTAGATTTTAAATCACCAGAATTTATCTTTGCAATATTTATGCTTATATTACTTTTTGGTATATCTTTTATACTAAAAAATAAACTTCAAAAATCAAAAGAAATTAAGAACTCTTAATCATAAATTTATAAAGGGGGTAACTACATGAAAAAATCTACAATTTATAAATTATCGGTACTAGTAATTTTAATACTTATATATTTTTTAGTACCAACAGTTAGAGAAAACTTAAACTATGTTGTAACTTTATTAGCTACTCTTAACATAGTAGAATTGAAAGAATATATTATTTCCTTTGGCGCATGGGGACCAATAGTGTCTATACTACTTATGATGTTCCAATCAATAGCAGCTCCTCTACCTGCCTTTGTTATTACTTTTGCTAACGCATATGTTTTTGGTTGGGGATTTGGTGCTTTTATTTCTTGGACTGGTGCTATGCTTGGAGCAGTAATGTGTTTTTACATAACTAGAATTTATGGTAGACCTGCTGCTGAAAAATTTGCTTCATCAAAACTTCTTGATAAAACAGATAACTTTTTTGATGAATATGGTAACTACGCAATATTAATAGCTCGCCTTTTACCATTTATATCTTTTGATGTAGTTAGTTATGCTGCCGGTCTTACTAGCATGGGCCTTTGGTCTTTTTTCTGGGCTACTGGACTTGGACAACTTCCTGCTACAATAGTCTACTCAATGCTTGGCGAAAATATAGATCAAGGTTCAAAGTTTTTCCTTGGAATAATAACTGGTGTAATAGCATTAGTTGCTTTAGGACTAGCTATAAAAAAATTTGCTTCTAATAAAAATGCTAAGAAAAAATTGACTTAAATAGATCGAAAGGACTACTTATGAAAAGAATAATTTTTGATTGTGATAACACTATGGGCGTACCTAATTGTGATGTAGATGATGGACTAACTCTTTTATATCTTTTAGGTAAAGATGATATATCCCTTGAAGGGGTTACCTTAACTTATGGAAATAACTCTTTAGATGTAGTTTATGATACTACTTTAAGCCTAATTAAAGATTTAAATTTAAATATATCAATTTATAAAGGTAGTGAAGACAAAAATAATAGAATTAGTGATGCTAGTAAGTTTTTAGCCCATACTGTAAAGAATAATCCTAAAGAAATTATAGTACTGGCTACTGGAGCATTAACTAATATATATGGTGCATATCTTTATGACAATAGTTTTTTTGATAATGTAAAGGAAATTGTTCTTATGGGTGGAATTACAAAACCTTTAATTATATCAGGTCATAAAGTTAATGAACTTAACTTTTCTTGTGACCCTGAAGCATCTAGTAAGGTTATAAACTCTTCATCTAAGATATCTATACTTAATGGCCACACTACTATGGAAGCATTGTTTGGACCTTGTGAATTAGAAAAAATTAAAACTAGTCCTAATAAGGTTCTTAATTACATTTATGATAAAATACTTCCTTGGTGTAACCTTAATGAATCTTTAACTGGATTTAATGGTTTTTGTAACTGGGATGTAGCTGCAGCTATTTATATAACTAATCCAGAGCTTTTTAAAGATGAAATTGCTACTATAAATAGTAATTCATCAGATCTTGCTACAGGATGTTTAAAACTTGATAGTTATGGTAAAAAAGTAAATATGCCATCTTCCATACTAGATCTTAAAACTTTTAATGAAACATTCATAGACTCACTACTTAAACTTGATGCAAATTTAAATAATTAAAAATTAGCTAAAAAACCACATCTTTTACTTTAAAGATGTGGTTTTTAATTTAATTACTAAATTTTATATTTCTCTATAGTTCTTTGAAAGTTTAATGAGTTTATTAAAAATAATAATCCTGAAATAAATAGTGCAAAGCCTAATCCTATATAAAAATCTCCTACATATACAGGGTTAAATACACCTATACTTCTTACACCTACACCTAATGAAATCATGAATCCGATACGAAAAATATATACATTATTATAATAATGTTGACATTTCTACTGTGATACAACTTATACCATAAGGCTTTCATTTTGTATCTTCCTGTTTCAACGAATCTGATTTTGTAGTGATAAATCACATACTACTTTCATTTGTTATAACCCTCCACAGGCTTGAATTCCGTAGTATCGTTACGTACATATTCAGAACCTAGTTAGTGTTAGGCACTCTGAATTGAATAATTTGCTAAATTAATTGATGCGTTTAAATCTCTATCTAATTTTAAACCACAAGGACATACATAAGTTCTATCTTTAAGTTTTAAATCTTTCTTAATAGCTCCACAACAGCTACAAGTTTTTGATGATGGATACCACTTATCAGCTTCTACAAACTCTATTCCATAAATTTCACACTTATATTTTATTTGTCTTTTAAATTCATATAAATTTTGTTCTTGTATTGCTTTTGATAAATGTTTATTTTTCATCATCCCTTTGATATTAAGAGTTTCCATTACAATTCGAGATGGCTTGGTTTTCACTATCTCGCTTGTGCATTGATGTAAGTGGTTTGTTCTTATATCAGTAAGTTTTTTATATAAATTACGAATTATTTGATTTTGCTTTTGGATATTTTTCATATCTCTTAAAGGTGTTTTATAAATTGGTCTTCTATTTTTATCATAGCTCTTTATATTAGCTTCAATTTTACGACTTACTTTACGTTGTTCTCTTCTTAATTTACGTTTAAGGTTTTTTACTTTTTTAGTTTTATTGATGTTCTTTTTAAATTCACCATCTGAACAAACAGCAAGTTCTTTAATACCGACATCAATACCTAAACTTTTACCTGTCAACTCAATTGCTTCAAACTCTTTTTCATATCCAACTGATAAAAACCAACTCCTACCATCAAATGATATTCTAGGATTAGAATACTTTTCACCTTTTTTTAACTTAGGTAAAGGCTGGTATGTTTTTATAAATCCAATTTTTTCACCTCTAAAGCCACCATTGACTACTTTCAAACTTTCATAATTCACATAAAAACTAATTTTACTTTTTCGTCTACTTTTAAATTTTGGCTTGCTTGAAAGACCTTCAAACCATCTTTTTCTAGCTAAATTCGCATCTTTCACAGCTTGTTTCATTACATTACTTCCAACCTCACTTAACCAAGTATGTGTAGTCTTTTTTAATACGTTATTAATGTGTTTTCTGACTTCACCTTCTTTAAGTGTTTTATTATACTGGCTATAATAGTTTTCACTTTCAGCTAAAAAATAATTATAAGACCATCTTGCAACTCCAGCAGATTTCCAAAATAAAATTTCTTGTTCATTTGTAGGCTTTAACTTTATTTTAGTTGCTATTATCATTATTCTTTACCTCATCTATAAGCTTTTTAGTTTTTTTAGACCTTTGACCATACAATCTATTTGCAAATACAGTAATAATTTGAATTAAATCATCTGTTAATTCTTCTTCTTTAGATTTTTCACTATGGTCTATAATTTCAAGTTCAATTCCGTTAATTTCACACATATATTCAATCAATTCATAACCAAATCTAACAAGTCTATCTTTATACAAGATTACAACCTTACTTATTTCACGATTATTGATTTTATTAATTAATTGCTTTAGTCCTTTTTTCTTATAATTAATTCCACTACCAATATCAGTTATTATTTCAAATTGATAACCTTTGGCAATCATATAAGATTTAACGTTATTTACTTGATTAACTAAATCATCTTTTTGACTTGGCGTACTAACTCGACAATAGCCAATAACTAATTTGTTTGTATTTGTTGCTTTTCCAAAATAACTCAATTGTTCTATTGAATAATATCTTGTGCCGCCAGAAGAAACATGAGCAGGTAATAATTCACCTTTCTTTTCCATTCTTCTTAACGTAACAACATTTACACCAACTTTTTTAGCAAACTTTCCAATGGACATTAATTCCATATATACCACCTCTTTTTTGTTAAGATTATAATATCATTACTCAAGAGATTTGTAAACATTTTTTATATTTGTATATATTTTTCTAATTCACTATAATTCGCAACATTATAGCAGTCTTTCTCTTACAAGTAGACCTCTCATGCTTTCACATGAGCGTAGACCATTTCTTCATCTCTTTTGAGATGCGGTATTTTTCTTCCACCTTTAGCTTGTGGTTTTACTCTCCCTCAAGGAGATGGTCGTTGAAGGTTTCCCATATCATTTGACTTAGGGACTTCCCTGCTAAACACCCATTGTTTTACAGCACTTAACGCCCAACGTATTATATGTGTCACGATTATCCATTCATATAACCTAATTGGATTTTTTTCAGCTTATGCCATCCTTACTATTTTTTCTGCTTTCGCACCATTACGCCTACTATTTTTAGTTTCGCTTTGGTTGTAAGGCTTTAGGGATTCAAAGCAATTAACACCGAGTCTGCACCACTCACATGATACAGAGGGCTTTCTGTTTTCAAATCTATACTTCTATACATATTTGTATAGTTTTATTTAAATTTGTTGTAACAGTTTAGTTACCCATTATTATATAGCTTTTAAAATCAAAGAATGAAAATGCACAATGCTTTTCTAAACTACTATTTATAATTCTTTTAGTGTGTTTTTTTAACATTTTATTAAATATAAATTTAAAAAACATAAATAATATTACAGTTGCTATAATTAAACTTAATATACTATAACCATTATTTATCTTTACATCATTTAATCCTATAGTTAATACTCTAAAACCTGCAAAACCCCAAACTATTCCACCAATTAATAATAATATTTTTTTACTTACTCTTGGTGTTAATTTATCTAAATTTTTCATAAATGTAATCTCCTAATTAGAACATTAAAATTAAATTAGTTTCTATGCGAACTATTTTATATCTTTTTGTTCATACTGTCAACATGCAAAATTTTACTTAAAATTTTAAAAAATTATATAAAAATAAAGCCATTTCAATACCATATTTTTTGAAATGACTTTCCTTTTAACCTATTATATATAAATATGTGTCTATACTTTTTTCTACTTGTGATGCTACTAAATTTATGAAATCATGCAAGGTTCCTTCTGTAGAAGCCTTTTCTAAAGCTCGCATATATTCTTCTCTGTGCTCTGTTTCTATAACAGTTATAGGATAACCACTTCTCATTAAGATTAAATTCATAAGTAATCTTGCACTTCTTCCATTTCCATCTATAAAAGGATGTATATATACGTATCTGAAATGGAACTCTGCTGCTAATTGTATTGGATGTAAAATATTCTTATTTTCAAAATACCAACCCAATAACTCTCTCATTTTTTCTTCTACTAAAAAGCTTTCTGGTGGTCTATGTTTACTACCACTTATTAATACATTAGTTTTTCTATATTGACCAGCATTCTTATTATCTATGCTTTTTAATATTATATAATGCAAATTTTTTATTACACTCTCTGATATATCTAAGTTTTTACTTACTATATCATCAACATAATCGATAGCTTCTTTATGATTTATAACTTCTAAATGTTCTTTTAGACTTTTTCCTTTTCCTATAGTGATTCCATCTTCTAATATAACCTTGGTTTCCGTTATTGTTAATGTATTACCTTCAATCGCATTTGAATTATATGTTAACTCTATATCAAAGTATTTCTTAAGATTTTTTAATTGATGATTATTTAACGGTCTCTTAGAATCTAGTGTTTTCTTTTTATCATCTATTTTTTCAAACACTCTAATCTCCTCCATATCAAAACTTATTTATATATTATTATAGTCTATTCTTACATTAACTATAATACAATATTTTATATTTTTAAATTAAAAACTGTAATTTGTGGCACATTAAAAAATCTAAAAGGAAACTTTGTATTTCCAAGTCCACTGTTAACATATAATTTTGTATTTTTTTCATTATCAAACTTATATATACCTTTAGTATAAGTTTCTGCTAAATAAGTCTTTTTTAACGGTCCATAAAAAGGTATATATACTTGTCCACCATGGCTATGTCCACTTAATGTTAAATTAATTGGATAATCTAAAGAGTCTCTTATAAGGTCAGGCTCATGTAATAGCAATATATTAACATCTTTACTATTAATATTCATAACCGTATCTTCTGGGCTATAATTTCCTATTAAAGCATCATCTGCACCTAAAATATTTAAGTTAAAATTATCAAATTCAATTCTATCATTTTCATTTTTCAGTACTTTAAAACCTGCTTCATTCATAATGTCTTCATAATAATTTACTGCTCCTCCACCATAATCATGATTTCCATATACCGCATATTTTCCATAGTTTGCTTCTATATTACTTAGTACAGTTGATATTTTATCTAAACTATCATATTGAGATGCATTATCTATTAAATCACCAGTAAAGACCACTATATCTGGATTTTCACCATTAATTTTTTCTACCGCTCGTCCAAGTTCATCTAAATCATAAAATTCTCCAAGTTGAGTATCTGTAAACTGAACAACTTTAAGCTCTGTTTTCCAATTATCATTTAAAACCATATCCTCTTTTTTCACAGTTAATAAAGTTCTTTCTATGTACGTAGCATATATTATCAACATAAAACTTAATATAGTAAAACCACTTATTATCTTACCTATTACTTTCAAAATATTTTCCTCCTAATAGCTTTAAAATAAATATTTATTATTACTATAAGTTTTTACTGTTACACTAATGTTACGAAAGGATATAACAATGGGTTGAAAATAATACTAAAAACTAAAATAAGAGCATCTAAATATTAGATACTCCTAACCCCTATTATTGAACAGGATTTTCATTATACACTTCTTTTACTTTTCCCTCTTTAGTTTTCTCATTCATTATTAGTTTAAAATAATAGTACTCTCCTTTATTTAATTTATCATAGTTTTCTTTGCTTATTTCAAATGTCCCTTCACTTATATACTCATCAGAGTCCATCTTAGTTTTAAACATCTCAATATAAAATAATCCATCTTTATCTAATTTATAAGCATAAGAATTTCTTGATTTTTTTGCATCTTCTATAGTTGTTATATCTTCCTTTTCTACAATTTT
This sequence comes from Clostridium sp. ATCC 25772, assembly GCF_001573875.1. NCBI lineage: Bacteria > Bacillati > Bacillota > Clostridia > Eubacteriales > Clostridiaceae > Clostridium > Clostridium sp. ATCC 25772. Next base: position 26,265 of record NZ_LFRG01000014.1, on the reverse strand, counting down.
CACATTACCTGTAATACTCTCAGACATTTTTCCCGTGCCAAAAACCGTAAATAATATTAAACCGAAAATTGCAATTAACACTAATACTATTATCCAAGTTCGTACTATTTTTTTGTCGTTTAAATCAGAAACCAAATTAATACCCCCTTAATAAAATATATAATTTCACCTTCACTTCTGCGATTACACACTTAAGTATATTTTATAATATTATACTATATAATTTAATTTATGTTAATTATTTTAAAAAGCTTTAATTACTCCATTTAGTCATTAGTAATTAAAGCTTCTCTTTAAAATATTATATAAAATTCTATACTACCATCACTTGTTTCAAACCCAAATTTTAAATTATGATTCTCTAATATGTCTTTTACAATTGATAAACCTAATCCTGTACCGGACAAATCTTTGTTTCTAGACTTTTCAAGAACGTAAAAAGGTTTCCAAATACTTTCTATGTCATTGTTACTATGATTTTTTATTCCATTTTTAATGGTTATTTTTATATCATCTTTACTTTTTATTAAACTAATCTCTATCTTCTTGTTATTAGTGTATTTTATAGCATTGGTTACCAAATTATTTAGTACTATATCTATCTGTTCTTCATCTGCATATATATAATATTTCTCTTTTTCTTTAACATTTAATATTAACTCAATGTTACTTTCTCCTATTATCAATTTATACTTTTTAATAATATCAACAACACTATCTTTCAATGAAAATTTAGATTTATTAATAGGTTTTTTTTGAAGTTTTGCCCAATATAAAAGTCTATCTATTAACATGCTCATGTTTTCTGTTTGTTTTTTAATTGTTTCTAAATAAGTTCCATCATCAAGTCCGTCTTCTATCCCTTGTGCATAGATATTAATTAAAGATAATGGCGTTTTTAATTCATGGGATATATCAGAAACTAATGCTTTAAGTCTTTCATTTTGAGAATTTATATCTTTATGTGCTTTTTCTAGACTTACACTCATAGAATTTATACTTGTTGCAAGTTCTCCGATTTCATCATTAGTTTCTATTTTTTCTGTTCTAAAATTTAAATTAGCTATATCTTTTGATAAGAGTTTTAATTTTTCTAATGGTCTTGTTATATGCTTTGAAAAAATAATAGCTAATATTATAGTTATAATTAATAAAAACATCATCAAATATGTATTAAATTTATTTACCATATTTACCGTTTCATCTAAATAAGGTAGTGAAATTCCTATTGCAAATACATAATCATTATGCAATATAAATTTTGATAAAAACTTATATTTTACCTTACCTTGATAATATATTTTGTTTATACTTCCTTCGCTTAACTGGTCCAGTGTATCTTTTGTAACCCAAAATTTATTTAACTTTATGCCTTTGCTTTCGAACTGTGATAATATATTTCCGTTAATGTCTTCAATATCTCTATCTAATGAGGCATATGCAATAGTAACATTGTTATCTTCTTCAATAGACTGAATCTTATCTGCTTTTATAACATAACTACTACTTATTTCATTTTCTACTTTATCTAATATTTTTCTTTTTTCATGAATATAGTATTTACCAATAAAAAAATTATTAATTAATATGGACGCTATAGTTACCAAAAATAGTATTAGAGATATTCCAATTGAAAGTTTTTTGTTTATTTTAATTTTAATCCTCCTCCAAACTGTAGCCTAATCCTCTATAAGTTTTTATTATCTCATCACCTACTTTTGATCTCAATCTACGAACATGAGTGTCTACAGTTCTATAGTCCCCTTCATAATCAATTCCCCAAACTAAATCTAAAAGTTTCTCTCTTGATAGAATAATTCCTTTATTTCTCATTAAACACACTAAAAGTTCAAATTCAATTTTTGTTAGATTTAAATGCTCATTATTCCTATAAACTTTTTTTGATTTTAAATTTATTTCTAAATCTTTAAATCTAACCCCTTCACTAAAATCCAATAATTTTTTAGCTCTTATAATTAATATCCTTGGATCAAAAGGTTTTTTTATGTATTCATCTGCTCCACAACTTAAAGCTTCTATTTCATCTTCATTTTGAACCTTTGCTGTTAACATTAAAACTTTAGTATCACTATTTTCTTTTATATATTTACATACTTCTATTCCATTAATTTGTGGCATCATCCAATCTAGTATAGCTAAATCCACTTTATTAGATGAAAGTAATTGTAAAGCAGACTCTCCATCATATGCCAAGATGGTTTCAAAACCTTCTTTCTTAAAATATGCGTCTAAAATTTTTACCATATCTTTCTCATCATCAGCTATTAATACTCTCAAAATTTTCTCCTCCTTTCACTTTTACATAAGTTTCTTAAATAATTTAAAATGAAAACCTACTTCACTACATAGAGATACAATGTCATATTTAGTTAATAATTAAGAACACTGAACTATTAATTAAAATACTAAAAGTATAGCTACTTATTAAATTTAAAGCAACTATACTTTTATTTATGTACTATGCAATTTATTTTACTATTGTTGTTCCTGTTAATCCATTAATAGCTTCTTTTGCTTTTTCAAGAGAAGTTATAATAGCAGTTCTACCTTCCTTTGATTCTACAAATCCCATAGCAGCTTTTACTTTAGGAAGCATTGAACCTGGTGCAAAATGTCCTTCTTGTATGTATTTTTCTGCCTCACCTAATGTTAATTTTGAAAGGTTCTTTTGGTCTGGCTTTCCAAAGTTAATAGCTACCTGTTCAACAGCTGTTAGTACGATGAATGTATCTGCATTTAATAACTGCGCTATTTTACAGGATGCAAAGTCCTTATCAATTACTGCTGGCACACCTTCAAGTTGTCCGTTTCCCTTATCTATCACTGGTATACCACCACCACCAACAGTTATAACAACGTGACCTGCATCTACTAAGGTTTTGATAATAGGTTCCTCTACTACAGATACTGGCATAGGTGACGGAACTACTCTTCTCCATCCTCTATTAGAGTCTTCCTTCATTGTATATCCTTTTTCTTCCATTAGTTTCTTTGCTTGTTCTTCTGTAAAAAATGAACCTACTGGTTTTGTTGGATTTTTAAATCCTTCATCATTTTTATCTACTATAACTTGAGTTATAACTGTTGCAACTTCTTTATTTGAACCTCTATTTTTAAGTTCTTCTCTTATAGCTTGTTGAAGATGATATCCGATATATCCTTGACTCATGGCTCCACATTCTGGAAACGGCATTATCGGATTATTTTCATTTACAGATGCTGCAAGTTCATAAGTAGCTACAATTTGACCTACTTGAGGACCATTACCGTGTGCTACGATTACCTCATGTCCTTCCTGGATTAAATCTACAATGGCTTGTGAAGTTTCTTTTGCTGTTATTAGTTGCGCCTCTGCTGTAGTATCCTTTGGATTAGCTTGAAGTGCATTCCCTCCAAGTGCTATTACTATTCTTGCCATTTATAATTCTCCTTTCTTTGTAAATACTCTTCTACAATTTTATTTTTCCTGTTCCGATCATTACTACCATAATTATTGCTAATACTATTATTACTGTCATTGCCACTTTTTCTTTTGAAGTAATTTCTTCATTTTTTTCTTTCTTAGCTTTTGTATAAATTCCTACTCCTAAGGCATACATTATTAATGCTGCACCTAAATACTGTAGTCCTACTGCAAAAATTACATATACAGAATAAATTGATGCCATTATTGATATAAACATATCTTTAAATCCTAATTTATCTTCTCTTGATACCTTGATAGCATATAAGCTTGAAAATAAATATGGAATTAATATACAAGTAGTAGCAATTAAAAATATATTGTTATATGCTGCTTGAAGTGCTGGTAAAAGCAAAGATAATAAAAAGATTTGAGTTAATATATCTGTTACTAATAGTGAATTTGATGGTACTCCATTTTCATTTTGTTTCATAAACCATTTTGGCATTGTTCCACCTTTTGCAGCAACATAAGGAATTTCTGCTGCAAGCATTACCCAACTAATTAAACAACCTAATAATGAAATAATTAGTCCTACTTTAACTATTAATGGTCCTGACCTACCTATTACCGTTCTTCCTAGTACATCGGCAAGTGGTGTTTGTGAATTTAAAAGTACCTTTCCTGGAACTGCACCCATTGATACCACAGAAACAAGCATATATAAGGCTAATGTTATAATTAAACTTAAAACTGTTGCAGCTCCAACAATTTTTGATGACTCAGCCTTTTCTGATAATACTGTAGCTGCCTCCACTCCAATAAAGCACCATAAAATAATACCCATTGCGCTGTTAACTTGCTTAAATAAATTTGTAGGTTCTCCTGTTGCAACAAGTATGTTTCTCCAATTTGCTACGTTGAATATATTTAAATCAAATACTGTAAATCCTAATATAATTACTAATAATAATGGAATTATTTTTGCAACTGTTGCTATTGCATTTATTATACCTGCACTTTTAGTTCCTTTTAATTGAATCCAATGAACTATCCAAAGTATTAAAGATGCTATTAAAAATGACATTATAGGCCTTATTCCACCAATTAAACTATTTAAAGTTTTAATCATAAGGATAAAAAAAGCAACATTTCCAAGCCATGCACTTAACCAATATCCCCAAGCTGAATTAAACCCTGTAAAGTCACCAAAACCCTCTTTGGCATAAGTAAAAATTCCTCCTATAAGCTTCGGTCTTTTATTTGCAAGTAATTGAAATACTAATGCTAAAAATATAACTCCAATACCACCAATAATCCAAGATAATAACACTGCTTGTGGATTTGTATTACTAATAAGATCAGTAGGGCTGTTAAATATTCCTCCACCAATCATTGAGCCTACTCCAAGAGCAACTAATAACGATAATCCTAATTTTTTATCACCATCCATTTGTTTTGCTCCTTTTCTTTAGTTTTATTATTTTTTAATTATAGGGACACAATTTTAAGGTTTAATTTATGAATATATCAAATGATAAAATTAACATCACAATAATATTCAGTTAAAAATTAACAGTGAATATTATCTACTTTTTTATCATTAAATTTCTTTCATAATTTTAAAGTTCAAATTGTATCCCTACCTTAATTTATTGTCCTAATGTAGCAACCATCACAGCTTTGATAGTATGCATTCTATTTTCAGCTTCATCAAATACTATTGAATGTTTGCTTTCAAAAACTTCGTCTGTAACTTCCATAGATTCTAATCCAAATTTTTCATTGATATCTTTTCCTACAGTAGTTCTTAAATCATGGAATGCTGGTAGACAGTGCATAAACTTAACGTTTTCATTACCTGTTTTATTTAACATTTCCATATTTACTTGATATGGTTTTAATAATTTTATTCTCTCACCCCAAACTTCAGGTGCTTCACCCATAGATACCCAAACGTCAGTATATATAACATCTGCATCTTTAACGCCTTCATCAACATTATCTGTTATAGTAATTTTTCCGCCAGTTTCTTTTGCAATTTCTTCACATTTAGATACTAAATCTTCTTCTGGGAATAAACTTTTTGGAGATAGAATTCTAAAATCCATACCCATCTTAGCTGCACCAATCATTAAAGCATTTGCCATATTATTTCTTCCGTCTCCACTATAAACAAATATAACTTTATTTAATGGTTTATCAAAATGCTCAGTTATTGTTAAAAAGTCTGCTAAAATTTGAGTTGGGTGATCTTCATTAGTTAATCCATTCCAAACTGGTACTCCTGAATATTTAGCTAAATCTTCAACTATTTCTTGACCAAACCCTCTATATTCAATACCATCATACATTCTGCCTAGTACTCTTGCTGTATCAGCTATTGATTCTTTTTTACCCATTTGGCTTCCAGTTGGTCCTAAATAAGTAATATGTGCACCTTGATCATGTGCTGCAACTTCAAATGCACATCTTGTTCTTGTTGAATCTTTTTCAAATAATAATACTATATTTTTTCCTTTTAATTTTTGCTCTTCTGTTCCTGTATATTTTGCTTTTTTAAGGTCTCTTGATAATTCAAGAAAATATTTTATTTCTTTAGGTGTAAAATCCATTAAAGTTAAAAAGTGTCTATTTCTTAAGTTAAACATATTTTTTCCTCCTAATTTCTTTCATATATTAAGTATGATTTACACTAAGTTATCTCTATTTAAAGGCATACTCATACATCTTGGGCCGCCTCTACCTCTTGAAAGCTCTGCACTTGGCATTGTTATAACATCAACTCCACGTTTTGTTAAAAGTTCATTTGTTACATAGTTTCTTTCATAAGTTATAACTCTACCTGGAGATATTGCTAAAGTGTTAGAACCATCGTTCCATTGCTCTCTTGCAGATACTATTTCATCACCATTTCCACATCTGATTAAATCTACTGCTGGTAAATTTAGTGCAGTTTTTAATATGTTATCTAATGTGTTTTTATTATGAGTTATGTCTAATCTTCCATTTTTTCCTTTTGTAATTTCAAAAACATTTAGTGGTCCTTCAATACCTGGGTGTATTGTGAATTTATCGTAATCCACCATAGTAAACACTGTATCAAGATGCATAAATGCTCTACGTGATGGTATTTCAAAAACTAGTACTTTTTCGAATGATGTATTATTATCGAATAAATTTTTCGCTATGACTTCAATTGCTTCTGGTGAAGTTCTCTCACTGCAACCTATAGCAATAATTTTGTCTGATAATACTAACTCATCTCCACCTTCTGCACTACAATTAAAGCCCCTATCATACCATAATGGAATCTCAGACATCTTAAAATCCTTATGATATTTATGAATATATTTCATAAATAAAGTTTCTCTTCTTCTTGCTGAAGTTTTCATCGTATTAATTATAATGCCGTTTCCTACTGATGCAGCTGGATCCCTTGTAAAATATAAATTTGGCATAGGATCTAAGTAAAATGGATATTTATCTTCCATTAACTCTCTTAAAGAGCGTCTTGTTTTTATTTTTATATCTTCTTTTCTTACTCCAGCCATAAGAGTATCAACCATATCTTTAGTTGTTTTAGACATTAAATCTTCATACAACGCTTGATATATGTCGATGTTATTAATATGGCTTTCTTTTAAAAACTGATTTAAAAACTCATCCTTTACGTTTTTATCTTCTAAGGCTTCTGCTGCTAAATTTTCTAAATATAATACTTCCACACCATTTTCAGTTAATATTTCAGCAAACCTATCATGTTCATTCTGAGCTACTTCTAAATATGGAATATCATCAAAAAGCAATCTTTCTAAATACTCAGGAACTAAATTTTCTATTTCTTTTCCTGGTCTATGTAACATTACTTTATTAAGTTTTCCAATTTCAGATGTAACATTTATAAAGTTATCCATACTTTTCCCTCCTTGTTTATTATTTAGCTTAATTTTATAGTTAATGATATTTGTAACTTTTTACTACAATCATCAACTTTAATTCATTATTTAATCTATACATAATGTAGTATTATTTAATGTTCATTAAAATATACTCATTTATGGTGTGATTTAATATGTCCATATTTTTAAATAGAAAAAGTGCATTAAAGCAGATATTATAATCCACTTTAATGCACTTTAATGAAATTTTTTACATTGCTCGTTCTGCTATATTAGTAGAATGATCACCTATTCTTTCTAAATTACTTATTAAATCTAAAAATACAGCACTACCATTAGCTTTACATATCCTTTTATTTAATCTTTGTATATTATTTTCTCTAATATCCTTTTTATACTTATCTATACTATCTTCAATCTCTTTTATATTTTTTGCTTTTTCACTATTTTTTGTGCTATAACATTCTAATGCTAACATAAGTGATTCAAGGGTTTTACTATACATACCCTCTACTTCATTTCTAGCTTCACCTTTTATTTCTATATTCATTCTACTTTTTTCTAGTGCAAGTTCTGCTATATTCTCTGCATGATCTCCAATTCTTTCAATATCATTGATTACATGAAATGTTGAACTTAATATTTTACTATCTTCACTTGCTAAATCATGTCCAGATATTAAAACTAAATAATCTGTTATTTCCTTATCTAATTCATTAATTATAGCTTCATTTGCATAAACTTTTTCTATACATTCCTCATCATTATCTAAAAAAGCCCTCATAGCTAAAGTAACATTTTCTTTTGCTATATCTCCCATTCTTATTGTTTCTTTAAGCGCTTGACCTACAGCCACAATAGGAGTATCTAACAATTTTTTATCTAAATATATAGGCCCTATTTTACTAATTCCATCATCACCTGGCACTATCTTATTAACTAAATCAACTAAAATTTTTGCTAAAGGTAACAGTATTATTGTTACTACAATATTAAATATAGTATGAGCATTTGCTACTTGTCTTGCTACACTTGAAGGGCTTATATCTTCTACTAAATTTACCAACATACCCATAAACGGTAAAAATATAATTACTCCAATAACATTAAACAAAACGTGTAATAAGGCAGCCTTTTTTGCTGTTTTATTAGAACCAATAGATGCTAAAAGAGCAGTAACACAAGTTCCAATATTACATCCAAAAATTATTGGCAGCGCTACATTCATATCTATGCTTCCTGTTGTTGCCAATGCTACTAAAATTCCTGTTGTAGCAGAAGAACTTTGAACTATCGCTGTCATTAATAATCCTGCAAAAACCCCTAAAATTCTATTATTTCCTATAACATGTATAATATTTTTAAAAGCATCTGATTGTGCTAATGGTTCCATGGATTCTGACATCATACCCATCCCTAAAAATAATATACCAAATCCTAATGTTATATATGCTATGTCTTTTGTTCTTTTTTTCTTAGCTGTCAATATAATAACTGCACCTATACCAATAAATAATGGTGCTATTGCATCTAATTTAAAAGAAACCATCTGTGCTGTAATTGTAGTTCCTATATTGGCACCCATTATAACGCCTATAGCTTGCATTAATGTCATAAGTCCTGCATTTACAAAGCTAACTACCATTACTGTTGTGGCAGAAGAACTTTGAATAACTGCCGTTGTAATTGCACCAACAAGAACACCTATGTACTTGTTACTAGTGACCTTTTCTAGTATGCCTTTTAGCTTCTCTCCAGCTGCATTTTCCAGCCCATCGCCCATAAGTTTCATACCAAATAAGAATAAACCTAAACCACCAATTAATTGAATAACCATAGTAAAAATATCCAATTTTATCTCTCCTTTTAAACCATAAAGTGCTACACACAATTATTCTATTATATATAATAACCAAATTTTGAATTTTAACCAAAATTTAACTTGTTTTTAACCTATCCATTACAAATGGAACCTTTCTAGTTAAGAGTTAAAAGTGAATAGTTGTGGGGTTCTTTAGTTAAAAGTTAATAGTGAATAGTTAACAGTTATGGTTATTACTACTCACTTCGTTCCTAGTAATTCTAAACGTATCTTTTCATAAATTTGCAAAGCAAATTATATTTATAGATTAAACAGAAAGTGGTGCCACTTTCCTCCTAAATTATTAATTCATAATTCTTAATCCTTAATTTTTTTCATTTTATTTCCATAATAAAACAAGTAAAGAACCAGTACCCCTATTTGGGTTTTAGTGAGGCCTTTAAATAAGCAATTACTCCTAGTGTTGGCTCCATCACAAATGGGACAGGCGCGGTAAATTTATTTTCTTCGCTAACACTTGATGCTCTCCTAGTTTTATATTTTTCAACTAATAAATCAAAGCCAGTCCCGAACATCTACGCAGCAAAGCTACTATTTTAAGGACCGGCTTTGATTGCTTTAGGTTTTATTGATAATCTTTCGATTTCACTGTAAAAATAACTTATGGAAAATATACTTTGGTACGCCTGTCCTTCTTGTTACGGCTGTAAACTTTGAATATAACTTTGTTTAATTTAATATCATAAACTCAGAATTTACTCCCTTAAATTTAAAAGAAACTGGTAATCCAGTTTCAACCTAAATTGCCAATTGTCCTTTGTCAAATGTCAATTATTTTAACTCTTAACTTTTAATTACCTATTGCTGTATTTATTTTTTATTACATAAAAAACCGTACTTAATTTAAGTACGGTCTAACATATTTATTTAGATTTTCTAAGTCTCTTTCCACTATACAAAGTTTCATAAAGCTCTGCTGTCTTATTCCAAGTTCTTTCATCAACTATTCCAGTAACCTTTAATCCAAGCTCTCTTTGAAGTTGTTTCACAGCATTATAAGTTTCATCATTAAACTCACCTGTAACTTCAACTTCATTCACTTTGTAATTATTTTTGGCAATGACATTTATATATTGTTGCAAAACATTAACATAACCATTCATATCGCCAAGTTCTAAATCAACGCCTGGATAAGGGTATAATATGTCTGACATATTTATATTTCTATCGCCACTTAAACTGTTATATACTTCTAATAGTTTTTCCCAAGTATTTAATCCAACTTTACCATCTTCACTTAACCCAAAAATTCTTTGAAAAGCCATTACAGCATTTTTAGTTCTTTTACCAAAGACTCCATCTACTTCAATACTAGGTATTTCTTTATAGAATTTTGATATTGATTGTAAATAGGTCTGTAGCCATTTCACATCTTCACCTGTTAAATACTCTTTTAAAACATAACCAGGGTAATCTGGTGAATAAATAGACGGTTCTGTTAAAGTGGCCTTTTTTAAACCAGTATAAACATCATATATTTTATTCCAAGTCATTTCTCCTACTATTCCATCCTGTGCTAACCCAAATAATCTTTGGAATTGTATAACTGCATTTCTAGTTGCTTCTCCAAAAATTCCATCCGGTCTAATAGTTGGTATATTATACTGTTGTGAAATAGCTGCTAAATAAGTTTGCATTTCTCGAACCTTTTCTCCAGTTGAGCCATATCTTAATAAATATCCTGGGTACTTACCATCAAATTCTGGATTTGGATATTCTGGATTTTCTTCTTCTAACCCTTTATAAACTTCATAAATTTTATTCCAAGTTTCCACTCCTACTAAGCCATCAGGAACTAGATTGAACAACCTTTGAAACGCTATAACAGCTTCCTTTGTCATATTCCCAAATATTCCATCTGGTCTAATAGTTGGTATATTATATTCTTTAGAAATTGCAGCTAAATAACCTTGCATTTCTCGAACTTTTTCTCCTGTTGAACCATATTTCAATATCTGTCCTGGATATTGTCCTTCTCCACCAGGTCCCTCTGGTTCTGGTTCCTGTTCAAGTTCTGCCAGTCTTTTAACAGCAACATAAATATTAGATATACTATACCAAGTAGCTCTACCTACAATACCATCTTGAGTTAGATTAAAAATCTTTTGAAATGTTTTAACTGCATCCTCTGTTGTCTTATCAAACTTACCATTTGTTACAGGTATTTTAGGAATAGCAGGGAAGTTATCTGATATTCTATTTAATTGCTTTTGAATCACTGCAACATTCTCATTTTCATCATTAAGCCTTAAAGGACTTCCTGGATATGATTCTGGAATTCCTTCAATCACTGTAGCTCTAACTAAATCTTTATCGTATCCAAAATAGTACCTTATAATCTCTAAAGCTTTCATTCCATTATTAGCTAATGTTACAGTTCCCCACTGTGATAATCCGGCACATGTAACAGTTGTTCCATTACAATACTGTGCGAAAAATGGTGTTTTATTGCCTATAGTTACAATATATTCACTAAAAATTTCGTCCACTATTTTACTTATATTATCAAATATATTTCTACCCTTAACAAAATATTGATCATAAGCTGTAGAATTTGTTATTTGAAATGGGTATCCTTTATTTCTATACCATTCTGTATAAATTCTATTTAATGCAAAAGATATTTGACAATATATATTTGCTTTTAATGATTCTTCTGGCCATGTTGGATATATTTCACTTGACGCAACATTTTTAACATAATCAATAAATCCTACCGTTACATTTTCAGCTGGAACACTTGGTGGTCCTAAATGAACTATAATAAATTCTGGTATATATGGCCTTTCTAAAACAAAGGGTGTTACCATTGTACCCACTTGTTTATCTCTTGGGGCATTAAATACTAATTGCTGTGGTGGTAATACAATTTTTTCTGTAGACTTGCCAAGTTTACTAAGCCCATTTTCCTCTTCTACTTCAATATTTTGTATTGAAGTAGTTTCATCAAAAACACTTACATTATCTACCTCAACGTCCCTATAACCATTAGTTGAAATATATATGTTATATCGTCCGTAGGGTGTTACCCCCTCTTCATATGGCTTTTGAGATAGACTTTTATCTGGAGTTGGTACCTCTATTAATGTACTTCTTCCACTAATATCAAAAGCATCATCACTTTCATAAATTACATTACCACTATCTGAATCTGTAATTTTAAGTTTACCTGTTGTCTTTGGCAAAGCATTTTTAAATTTAAATAACCTTACTAATATATACCCTTTTCCCAATATTTTCACCTTTTAAAATTATTCTCATATCATTTTATACAGCTTCATATCTTATTGTGAATAAATGTAAACTTATTATATGCTAAAAGCTCACCTTCTTAATTTTACTAACATTTAAATCCAATTAAATTCCAATTGTACAAAAATAATAGGAAAGAATATATAACTACTAAACTAATGACTCCAGAAATTTTATAATAAATATTAGTTTTTTCTTTTTTAATACTTACTAAAAATAAAATGCTAACAATAAGGCTTAAAATTATTGAAACTATTAAAAGAATCAATGCTATTTTCACATACCATGTAGCACTATAGTACATATCAAAAGATATTATCCAATACATAATTATAAATAAAGAAATTACATTTAATAAACTTATAAAAAAAATTGTTAACCTAAATTTTTTACTTATAATACCTGTTGAATTGGTACTTTTTACTTCATTACATAAAACTTTCTTTTTATAAAAGCTTTTTAAAAATAAGATTATAGTTTTCATTATTTGAATAATAAAAAAAGCTACTCCAATGATAAATATTGTTAAGTTTAATTTATAGTTATCCTTTAAAGTCACTTTTTCAAAGTTATCATAAGGCATATTATTGAAAAATACATATTGAATTTTGCCATCTTCTTCTTTAAAAGCAACTAATTCATTGTTATCTTCTCTTTTAAAAAGATTATCTGAAACTTTTATTAAAATAGTTTCTTCACTTTCTTTTAAATGACTTGTTCCATTATAAATTAAAGAATTTTTCTTCTCATCGTATCTAATTTTCACATCTTCATTTTCTTCAATAGAACCTAAAAAACTCAAAAATTTTGAAAAGTTGCCTTTAGCACTATCATGATAGGACTTATAAGTTCCTATGTATCTTTTCTCATCATTTAAATCAAGTTTTTTGTTACTATATTCTTTATCTTCGGTTTTAGGATAATATCTATTAAAAAAATCATTCTCTATATTGGTTATAGCTGGTGCAGCTTTAGTTAAATTATTTGATACAATATAAACCCCAACATTTTCTTCAGGACAAAGTAGCATATCACCAAAAAAGCCTATAGCAAGTGCCCCCTCATGGCCTATAACTCTTTTTCCATTAAAGTCTTTTTCCCAGAACCCATAGGTAACGCCTAACAAACTTTTATCATTTGAAAATTGCTCTTTATGCATTAATTCTAATGTAGACTCATTTAAAATATTATTTTCTTTTTTATCACTTTTTTGAAGATGGGCTATCATAAATTTTGCCATATCCGATGCCGTTGAGTTTATTCCACCAGCAGGGTTATCATTATAGTAATAATATTCACTTTGAGCCAGCACATCATAGTTTTTTGCCATATTGTTTAAAGGTAATGCGACTTTACTATTTTTCATTTCTAAAGGGTTAAAGATATTTTTTTCTATATAATCTTCATATTTCAAACCAGATACATCTTCTATAATTTTTCCTAACAAATCTATTCCTATATTGCTATATAAACATACCTTTCCTGGTTCAGTTACAACTATTGGTGTGTGTTTTTTGAAAAACTGTGATAAAGACATCATATCCTTTTCCGTTTTTGCACCAATATATGTAGTTGTAGCTTCATCTATTCCAGAAGTATGTGTAAGTAAATTTTCTACAGTTACTTTTTTTGTAAATTTATTTTCAATCTGAACATCCTTTAAATACTTATTAGCATCTTCTTTCAAATCAATTTTTCCTTGTTCATAAAGTTGCATTATTGCAGTCTCTGTAAAAAGTTTTGATGTAGACCCTATTCTATACGCAGTAGTGTTTATATTAGCTTTAATTTTATTTTCAACATCCTCATACCCTAAGGAATTTTCATAAATTACTTTTCCATCCTTAACAACTATCATAGATAAACTTGGTAATTTATATTTTTCAAAGTTTTCTTTTGTTATATTATCTAAAAATATTTTTAAATCCTCATTGTTAAGCTCTGTAGCAAATACATTGCACGGACTTAATAAACTTATAAAAGTAAAAACAGTGACTAAAAAAAATAAGAACTTATTAACATATTTCATAAATTTTCCTCCTAAACTTTAACTCAAAATAAGTTTAGAAAAAACATCTTACAAACCGTTTAATAAATTCTTAAGAAAATCTTACAATTTTTCATGTGAAAGTAACAATAAAATTTCAAAGACCGTTTTATTATCATCACTATCCACATTAATCTTTCCTTTATGTAAATCAACAATGCTTTTAGCAATGGCAAGTCCCATACCTTTTCCGCCAGTGTTTACATTTCTAGATTTTTCACCTCTATAAAATCTTTCAAAAATATAGGCTTGATCTTCTGGTGATATTCTCTTTCCATAATTTATTATTTTTATGGAAACCATATTATTTATTTCACCAATTTCAACATCTATTTTTTTACCCTTTTGTCCATAAAAAATACTATTATTTATTATATTTTCAAAAAGTCTTATTATTAAATTCATGTCACCATCTATAAATATTTTTCCATCTGGTGCTTTAATGCTAAATGACATTTTTACTTTTTCAAGGTTTGGTATAAAACCAATCATTATCTGCTCTATTACATCTTTTATGCTTATAGGCTCTTTTTTTATGTTAATTCCTTTAAAATTTATGCTTGTATATTCAAGTAAATCTTCAACTAAGTTTTTTAGCTCATCGCATTTTTTCAATATAATATCTATACAATTATCACAAGCTGTTTTATCTTTATACTGCAAATTTTTCATAATTTCCACATAGCCTATCACTGATGTTAGTGGTGTTCTTAAATCATGAGAAATATTGCTTATCATATCATTTTTAAGTTTTTCATTTTTCGCATCTTTTTTAATTAGAGCCTCAAGTTTTTTAGACATTATATTAATGTTGTTAGCTAACTTTCCAATCTCATCATCTGTAGTTACTGGAATTATTGTACTAAAATTACCCTCTGAAATTATAGAAATCTTTTTATTTATATCATCTATCTGTTTTATAAACTTCTTTGTGAATATATAAAAAAACATTGTAGTAACTAAAATAAACATTAGAAAAAATATAATTAATATATATGTATTTAACATAAGATTTTCATTGGCCCAATTTCCCCAATTAGTATAAGTAACATTGTATTTTATATTTAAAAATTTTAATACTAAAAAAAGAACTAAAAAAAATGATAATAAAATACTTAATAAAAATGACTTTAATATTTTAAACTGAATTCCTTTAAATAAATTAATCTTCAATTTTATATCCTACCCCCCAAACAGTTTTTACAATTTTAGGTTCCCTAGGATTTTCTTCAATTTTTTCTCTAATTCTAGCGATATGTACCATAACTGTATTGTTACCATGAAAATATTTTTCTTTCCATACTCTTTCAAAAATTTCTTCTAAAGGGAAAACTCTGTTTGGATTTTCAGCCATAAGCAATACAATTTCATATTCTGTTTTAGTTAAACTAACTTCTCTTCCATAAACTTTAACAGTAAAATTTTCTTTACTTATTTGTAATCCATTAATTTTTATCAAATCTTTTTTTACATTTTCTTTTTCATTATTATTTAGATAAATATATCTTCTAAGTTGTGCTTTAACCCTTGCCACTAGTTCTATCGTACTAAAAGGTTTTATCATATAATCATCTGCACCGGAACTGAGACCTATAACTTTATCTATCTCTGAAGATTTTGCACTTACTATTATAATTGGAATATTTTTTTTCATTCTTACCCTTCTACAAACTTCAATACCATCAATTCCAGGCATCATTATATCAACAATTAACAAATCTATAGAATTACCCTCAATAATTTTAATTGCTTCTTCTCCATTATTGGCTTTTAAAATATCATATCCTTCATTCTTTAAATAAAAGCTAACTAAATCTAATATTTCTTTATCATCATCTACTATAAGAATTTTTTCACTACTCATAAATTACCCCTATTCTCTTTATAAATTTTTCATATTTATCAAATAAGAAAACTTAAATTAATATTTTATCAATAACTAACAGATTTTTTTAGTTAAAAGTTAAGAGTGAATAGTTAACAGTTGTTGTTATTTTTTCTTAACTGATAACAAAAATTTGATGTATAAATTTAAATTCCCGCTTGTTTCCCTATATAATTATAACATTTACACAAATTAATATAATCTTTTAATTTAGCCATTTTTATATAGAAGGTAGACTATAGTAAATTAGCAATATTGGAACAGTTTTCTCACTTTAAAATTGTTATACTTAGAAAAAAGTTTAGGAGGAAAATTTATGATAAATTATTATGGTAACTTATGTACAGAAATGTATGAGATTTTACACGAAAAAGCTCCAGAAGATGAACTAGCTTTTTATCTTTCATATGCAACATCAAAAATGAAAATTTTTGAACCTTTATGTGGTAGTGGAAGATTCTTAATACCCTTTTATGAAAGTGGATTTAATATTAAAGGACTTGACCTATCTAAAGAAATGTTAAGTAAGCTGACTGAAAAATTACCAGAAGCTCAAGTGACTAATGTATCCCTTGAAAGTTATAATCCGAAAGAACAGTTTGATTATATTTTTATATCCTCTGGTTCCGTATCTTTATTCACTGATATGAATATATGCAAATCTATTCTACAAAAGATATATACATTACTGAAAAAAGGTGGCAAATTTGTATTTGCTGTTGATACAGTAGCCAATAAAGGCCAGAATGAAGATGAATATAAAATTATTGAAAAAGTCAAAACAAGAAATGGACTTGATTTGGTGTTAAAAACTAAAAATATTTATAACCCAACAAATAAAATTCTCTATTCT
This sequence comes from Clostridium sp. ATCC 25772, assembly GCF_001573875.1. Classification (NCBI taxonomy): domain Bacteria; kingdom Bacillati; phylum Bacillota; class Clostridia; order Eubacteriales; family Clostridiaceae; genus Clostridium; species Clostridium sp. ATCC 25772. The sequence goes on along the minus strand of NZ_LFRG01000014.1, from coordinate 9,020 downwards.
CCTAGTATTTATGAATTAAGAGATAAGGAAAAAATTATTAAAGCTGAATCAATGGATTTTCAAATAAGATTATATGAATTAGGAGAATTGGAAGAGATTTTATATAAAATAGGTTTTAGTGAAATAAAAGTATATTCTTCTTTTTCTAAAAAAATAGCAAAAGATAATAACGCTGAAATGTTTTTATATGAATGCCAAGTATAACAATAAAAAGGAAGCATTAGATACGTGCTTCCTTTTTATTGTCAGTTTAAAATACTAAATACAACTATAGTTGGTTAAAAGTTATAAATAAAACTTAAAATCAATTTCTTAAAATATTTTTTTAATTTATTTTTTAATTTTTTTTGAACAAATTTCGACTTTATTCGAGTTTGTTCTTTGTCCGTTTTGCTATAATTAAAACATTTACATAATCCAATATAATTTCTTTATATAATATTTTTTATTAATTTGTTTTAAAAAAATTCAATTGACATATTCAACAAACATAGCTATACTTTTCATGTAAATGAATATTGCCTCGGTAGGGGAGGTTACTACAAGGATACGGGTTGCTGCCGTAAAAGGATGGAAACATTCTGAACTGGTTAGCAGGTTTTGCCGAACAAAGAAGGCTTAACTTAACGCAACTTCATCGCCTTGCAGAGCCAAAACTTGAACGAGAAAGTGTTGTTATATACCTTCGTCACGTTCAAGTTGACGAAGTTTTTTTACGTTATTTTAAAAATATTGGAGGTGAAAAAGAATGGAAGTAGACGGTAGTAGTTTAGACGGTGAAGATACGCATATTTATGACAAAAATTTAATATATTATTTAGTCACATCCAGTCTTTTAAACTGATTATAATGTGACTCCATCTTATAAAAATTCACGTTTAAAATAAATGCAATTAATAGAATCATATCTATACCATCTTCACTGTTTCTTTACTAATATCAATTCACAAGTATTATAAACAAAAAAATAGTAAAACTATATATAGAAATAATAAATTAGGGTTTTTAAAAAATGTACTTATTAACCTTTAGTTGTTTATTGTCTTTTTTAAGAATTCGGAGGTGTGAATTATGATAAAAAAAAGAAAAGTGAACACTCAAAGCAAAGCAAATTATTCTACAAATAAACTTTTTAATTTTAGCAAAATGGATTTAGATAAAGTTTATAAAGAGTTGAATACAGAAGTTAATGGACTATCCAAAGAAGAGGTAGAAAAAAGAGCTGAAATATATGGACTAAATGAACTTGCCCATGAAAAACCATCACCATGGTATATTCAATTACTTAAAGCCTTTATCAATCCTTTTATTTTAGTTTTAATAGCACTTGCTATAGTGTCCTTAATCACAGATGTTATATTAGTCTCTCCAGCAGAGAAAAACTTTACAACTGTAGCTGTTATAACAATAATGGTAACGCTAAGTGGTCTTTTACAATTTTTTCAAGAATTTAAATCAGGAAAAGCTGCACAGCAGTTAAAAGCATTAGTTAAAACAACTGCTGCTATATGTAGAAAAGAATCTGGGGTTAAAGAAATAAACATGGCAGACATTGTACCGGGAGATATAGTATATCTTGCCGCTGGAGACATGATTCCTGCTGATGTAAGAATAATAAGTAGTAAGGATTTATTCATTAGCCAATCTTCCTTAACTGGTGAATCAGAGCCAGTAGAAAAATATTCAACATTAAAAAATGACACTAAAGATCTAACTGTCACAGATCTTGATAATATATGTTTATTAGGTACTAATATAATAAGTGGAAGTGCTACAGCTGTGGTTATAGCTACTGGAAATAATACTTATTTAGGTTCAATGGCATTAACTTTAGTTGGCACTAAAACTCAAACTAGTTTTGAAAAAGGAGTAAACAGTGTAAGCGCACTACTTATAAAATTTATGCTTATAATGGTTCCTGTAGTATTTTTAATAAATGGAATTACAAAAGGTGACTGGTTAGAAGCACTAATTTTTGCAATATCAATTGCTGTAGGTCTTACTCCTGAGATGCTACCAATGATTGTAACAACAAACCTTGCAAAAGGTGCTGTTGTAATGGCAAAGCATAAAACTGTAGTTAAAAAACTTGATGCAATACAAAACTTCGGTGCAATGGACGTATTATGTACTGATAAAACAGGTACTTTAACTTGCGATAAAATAGTTGTTGAAAGACACTTAAATATCCACGGTGAAGAAGATTTAAGAGTTTTAAGACATGGATATCTAAACAGTTTTTATCAAACAGGCTTACGTAATTTAATGGATGTTGCAATTTTAGAACATGGAGTAACCAATGGTTTTGATAAGCTTGAAAAAGATTATATAAAAGTAGATGAAATTCCCTTTGATTTTTCTAGAAGAAGAATGTCTGTAGTATTAAAAAATCATGAAGGAAAAAGACAACTTATAACAAAGGGTGCTGTTGAGGAAATGCTTGAAAGTTGCTCTTATGCAGAATACAAAGGAAATGTTGTAGAACTTACTGATAAAATTAAAACTAAAGTTCTTAATATGGTAGAAAAACTAAATAATGACGGTATGAGAGTTATTGCAGTTGCACAAAAAAATAACATTCCAGATGAGAATAATTTCAGTGTAAAAGACGAAAATGATATGGTTCTAATGGGATATATAGGATTTTTAGATCCACCAAAAGACTCTGCAGCCGCTGCAATAAAAGCACTACACAATAACGGTGTAGCAGTAAAAATATTAACAGGTGACAATGATTCAGTAACTAAAAAAATATGTTCAGAAGTTGGTTTAGAGGTTAGTAACGTTGTTCTTGGAACAGAACTGGATGATATGAGTGATGAAAAATTATCTTCTCTAGTAGATACTACTAACGTTTTTGCTAAGCTTTCTCCACTTCAAAAATCAAGAATAATTAAGATACTTCAAGATAAAGGTCATACTGTAGGTTATATGGGTGATGGTATTAATGATGCTGCTGCTCTTCGTCAATCAGATGTTGGTATTTCTGTTGATACTGCTGTAGATATTGCAAAAGAATCTGCAGATATAATCTTACTTGAAAAAAGCTTGATGGTTCTAGAAGAAGGTGTTATTGAAGGTAGGAAAATATTTGGTAACATCATAAAATATATAAAAATGACTGCAAGTTCAAACTTAGGTAATGTATTTAGTGTATTGGTTGCAAGTGCATTCTTACCATTTTTACCTATGCTTCCTATACATCTTTTACTACAAAATCTATTTTACGATATCTCTCAGATATCCATTCCATGGGATACTATGGATAAAGAATATTTAAGAAAGCCTAAAAAGTGGAATGCAGATGATATTGGAAGATTTATGATATTTATAGGACCAATAAGTTCTATATTTGATATAACTACATTCCTTGTTATGTGGTTTGTATTTAAAGCTAATGCTCCAGAAATGCAATCTTTATTCCAATCAGGATGGTTCATTGAAGGATTATTATCTCAAACCCTTGTAGTTCATATGATTAGAACTAAAAAAATACCATTTGTTCAAAGTAGAGCTACAACTCCTGTTCTTTTATTAACAAGCCTTATAATGGTAGTCGGTATTTGTATACCATTCACAGCCTTCGGAGCTTCAGTAGGTTTACAAGCATTACCACTATCTTACTTTCCATGGCTTGTAGGTATTTTACTATCATATTGCATAGTAACACAATTTGTAAAAACATGGTATATTAAAAAGTTTAATAGTTGGTTATAATAAAATAAGCTATCAATTATAAATATCATATTAATCTTGAAACTATATAAAAGAGGTTTGAAAAAATATATTTTTTCAAACCTTTTTATTTACTCCCTCATTAATCTTCTTTTCTACCTTCCCATCTTTCAAACCATAAACTACCTATTATTAATACTAAAATAAATAATATTACAGCTGGAACTACTCCTTTAAGTAATTCACTATTAAAATAATTCGCTATTACAGATGAATAAGAATATTCAGGAAAAGTTGCACCTATCATTCCACCTAATCTAATAGGCCATGCCCAAGGTATATACTGCCATATTCCATCGCCTAAACCTGTTGCCATTAATCCTGCTGCTATAAGTCCTATAGAGCCAATTACTATATTCGGTCCTACGCCAAACATAAAAGCAACTATAAGATGAAAACCATATAAGAATAAGGTACCAAGTGCTAATAACAATGCTGATTCAAAGAATTTAATATAATAAATATTTTCTACATGTAATACAAATTTCATTCCTACTAAAAATATTGCTGTAGCTAAAAGTAAATCAATTATAGTTATAAAAATAACCATAAGTAACTTACTAACATATATACTTTTTCTAGAAACTGGTTCTGCTAATAATCCAATAAAAGATGCTGCCTGTTCTTCTTGTTGAACTACAAGTGTTGTTAGTAGTGCCACAATCATTGGTAACAAGATTCCTAGCCCTTGACTAAAAATACTATGAATATTTAATTGCCATAACTCACTGCCTCTACTAAAAGATGAATACCAAAGCATTAAAATAGGGTATATTATGGGAGAAAAGTATACCATTATTCTTATAGGTGTATGCTTTGTTCGCATCCAATCTGAAGATATTTTATTTAAAATACTCATATTATAGGACCTCCCTTTTAGCAAACCATTTTGCTGTTAAAAATGATAATACTAAAAAAGTTATTATTGATATGGCCATTCCTAATGTTATTACAGATGGGTCTAAAAGTGGATCTACACCTTCTAGTAAAACTCCACTAGGATGTACTTTTACTATAGGACACATTAATCTAGCACTCCAACTCCAAGGCCATATAAACCACATTGGTTTAATTGAAATAAATACGTTTACTATAATCCCAACAATACTTGCTAATATAGCAGCAAAGGTTCCAAATAGTTCTGCAAGAAATAAATATATAGGAATTAATGCTAATGTAGTTACCCAAACAACTAGATATGCTATTAACATTTGTGATAAATTCCCTATAAATTTATTTTCATATAAATATAACGCTATTATTACAGCCATAACTAATATTGTTGTAATTAAAGTATAAAATGATATAACTATTATTTTGCTAATCCACATTTTACTTATGCTAACATTTTTAGATTTTAAAGCTCTGTATTGTCCTGACTTTTTTTCTTTCATAGCAGAAAGAGAAGCTAACAGTGCCATACCTATTGGCATTATAGTTATACACCAATAATTAATAGCACTCTGAGAAAAATAACTGGAAAACACCGCTGCATTAGGGTCAAAATACCTAAGTAAAAATATTCCGAAAAGAGCTATTAATAGTGGCATTAAAACTAGCATTTTTCTTGAAAAAGTTCTTTTATATTTTAAGTTTTCTGATTGTATCATATTAAACATTTTTCATCACCCTATCCAATTTTTCTAGTTATTACATTCATAAATAATGATTCTAAATCTTCATCTTTTTTTATCTCATTCTCATACATAAGGTTTCCGTCATTAATAATTCCTATGTAGTCAGCAACCTGTTGAACTTCTGATAATATATGACTGGATAAAATTACTGTTATTCCTTCTTTTGCAAAGAATCTAATCATATCTCTAAGTTCTTGTATTGCTACTGGGTCTAATCCGTTAGTTGGTTCATCTAAAATTAATAATTTTGGATTATTTAAAAGGGCTATTGCTATACCTAACCTTTGTTTCATCCCTAAAGAAAATTGAGATGCTCTTTTTTTACCTGTATTTTTTAAACCTACAATTTCAAGAACTTCTTCAATTCTTCTATCTGATACATTTAATAATTTTGCATGAACTTTAAGATTTTCTACTGCTGTAAGGTTTCCATAAAGGGCTGGTGACTCTATTAAAACACCAATATCTTTTAAATCATTTCTAGTCCAAGGATGTCCATCAAAATGTATCTCCCCTGATGTTGGATGCAACAACCCAGTTAACATCTTTAAAGTTGTAGATTTCCCAGCACCATTAGGTCCTAATAATCCATAAATTTTTCCTGATTTAATATTTAAATTAACATCTTTAACTGCTAATTGATTTTTAAATTTCTTAGTTAATTTTTTAGTTTGTACTATATATTCACTCATTCTTTACACCTCTTATATTTCTATCTGATATGTGTATATTAACAACTAATTTTAAAGACTTTATAAAGTTTTTAATTTTTTTTAAAAATATTTTAGTGTAAAGTAAAAACAGCCTATTCTCTTACAAATAGACTGTTATTTTTATAATTTTATTTAATAGTTATCTTCACGAACTAAATAGTTATTTCCATATTTATCCAACTTCTACGTACTTCATATTAGGTCCCATTTGTTTTTCAAACTTAATTACAAAGTTTAACTTTTTAGTCCAAAACTCTACTGCCTCTTGCTGATTATTAACATATAATGTTATTTTTCTAATTTTGTTAATCCTAGTATTCCTCCTCATGCTTTATAAAAACATTTTCTTCTTTTGTATTATAAAAATTTTATATTACTTATTTTAATTTATTTATCAAATGAAAAAGCTTAAGATTAAAATCATATTAATAGTTGCGTTTATTATTACTCACTATATTCCTAATAATATTAAACATACTTTTTTTATTTTATATAAATTTGCAAAGCAAATTATATTATTAGATTAAAGAAAACTGGATTCCAGTTTCATCCTAAACTTTTAACTTTTAACTATTAACTATTCACTACCTACAGTTATACTTATTTTTATCAACTAATAACAAAAATTTGATGAATAAACTTAAATCTGAGCTTATTTTCCTATAAATGTTTTATATAATTTATCTTATTTTCTTTTCTTCTTGGAGCCTTTTGACCTTCTATTTTTTTATATCCTACTGAAACAGCATGATACACTTTATAACCTTCTGGTATATTACATTTCTTTTTATATATTTCACCTAATTGTGGATGAGAAAATAAACCTTGTATTGTTCCAACCCAACAAGTTCCTATAGACATACTTTCTGCCACTAAAAGCATATTCTGAACTGCTGCTGAAGTATCTTCCATAGGAGTTGCAGCTTTTTCATCCCCTGAAACTAATATTACTGTAGGTGCATTATAAAATATTTGAAGGTTTTCATTTTCACCTAACTTTCTTAAATAATCATTTTCACCCTTTTGTAAAATCTTTTTAGTTTCATTACTTATATCATTTAACAGTTCTTTATTTTGAACCACAGTAAAATGCCATGACTGCTGATTAATCCCACTTGGAGCCCACATTCCACCTTCTAATATAAGTTCAAGTTGCTCGTCTTTTACTTGTTCATCTTTATATGCCCTTACACTTCTTCTACTTTTTATTACATCTAAAAAAATCTTTTCCATTTTTAATCTCCTTTTATAATACTCTTTTGTTTGTAGGTTAAATTTATCTATTATTTAGTGTTTGTATTTTTCTTTTTATTATAAGGAGTTAAAAGGATATTTCTATTAATTTATTATTAAAAAAGAATATACTCATATGAGCATATTCTTATATATAAATTTAATTAATTTTTATTTTTCATTTAAATAGTTTATAGCACTTTCTGCTAAAACAGCAGTTCCTTTATATAACACTTCTTCATCAAGTTTCATTTTAGGATTGTGAAGTGGATAATAACCTTCTTTACCTAAATCACCAACTACTAATGCAAAATATACTCCTGGAACCTGTTGTAAGTAATAAGCTGCATCTTCAGAACCCATAGCAGGCTTAGGTAATTTTACAACGGAACCTTTTTCTAATAATTCATTGCATGTATTGTCCACTAGTTTCACCATATTATTGTTATTAATAAGTGCTGGATAGCCATATACATACTTATATTCATAGCTTGTTCTCATAGATAAACTATTAGATTCTAATATTTGACCTATTCTTTCATTTATATAATCTCTTAAATTATTATCTAAAGATCTAACTGACGCCATCATTTCTACATAATTAGGTATTATATTAGTAACAGCATGTTCTGGTTGCTCACTTTTTACATTTACTATGCTTAAAGCTACTGAATCAGTGGCACTTAATTCCCTGCTAACTATACTATAAATATTATTTATAAGTTGAGCAGATGCCATTATAGGGTCAATACAAAGCTCTGGTGTTGAAGCATGACCTCCATTACCTTTAATTTTTATAAAAACTTTATCTGATGATGCTAAAACTTGATTTTCTTTCAATGCTATTTTACCTGATTCAAAACCTTTAGCTATTGCAACGTGTTGAGCTATTAGTGCGTCCACTTTAGGATTTTCTAACACACCTTCTTCAATCATAACTTTTGCTCCGCCATCAATTTCTTCACCAGGCTGGAATATAAGTTTTACTTTTCCATTTAATATATCTTCGTTTTCTTTTAAAATTTTAGCTGCTCCTAAAAGCATAGCTGTATGAGCATCATGGCCACATGCATGCATATTTCCATTAGTAGATTTAAATTCTAAATCTGTTTCTTCTTTAATAGGAAGTGCATCTATATCTGCTCTTAATGCTATAACTTTTCCTTCTTTTTTTCCTATTACAGCACTTATACCTGAGCAGTTTTTATAAGTTTTGCATTCTATTCCCATTTTTTCTAATTCTTTTTTTACATATTCTTGAGTTGCTGGTGTATTTAATCCCACTTCAGGATTTTTATGAATATCTCTTCTCCAATTTATAATATCTTTTTCAATATTTTTAGCTCTATCTATCATCTTCATATTTATCTTCTCCTTTAAACAACTAGTAATTTAACAATTTCAAGTAAAAACTCTAGCTTGGATAAAGCTTTTATAGGGAAACAAGCTCCCATTTAAATTTATTCATCAAATTTTTGTTATCAGTTGAGAAAAATAAGTACAAATATAGTTAGTTAAGAATTATGAATTAAGAATTTAGGATGAAAGTGGCAACCACTTTCTGAAAATGATTTTAAAAAATATATCAATATAATTTGCTTTGCAAATTTATAAAAAGATACGTTGAGAATTACTAGGAACAAAGTGAGTAGTAATAACTACAACTGTTCACTATTCACTCTTAACTTTTAATTAAAATAAT
>NZ_LFRG01000139.1:0-746 GCF_001573875.1 Clostridium sp. ATCC 25772 | reverse complement strand
TTCTTTCATGAATAACATTTTCATCAAGACAAGATTTTTCAAAGATACCACTAATAAATTGACTACCATTATCCGTAGGGATTACTAATCCATTTGCCACAATTGGTTTGATTTTATTATTGTTCTACTTTCACAGACACGTGACACTCGTTTTATATTGCGTTTTCTATTTGAATCTAATAAGTTTAAGCTTTTCATTAATCTTAATATTGTAGTTATAGTAACAACTTTATAACCTAAAGTTATCCACTTATGAGCAATAGCAATTTTATCATCTAACGTTGGTTGTTTTTTAGAAGATCCTCAAGGATTGCTATTTTTAATTTAAGATCTTCATTTTCATCCTTAACTTTATGATATTCTTTTTTATAATTAGGTATAATCTCACCTTCCTTTGGATTTTTCGGTTTTATGGTTTGAGAATACCTACGGTAATTGTTAACCCATGTGCTTAATTGAACTGGATTAATATCATATTTTTTAGCTATTAAAGAATTACTACCAGATTCAAGGACTTCTTTAACATAAGCAACTCTTTGTTCTTCTGAAAACTTTCTTTTAAAGACAACTTTTGACATATTGTAGCCCTCCTAATTTCATTAATATAATTGTAAATATCTAAATTAACTTTGTCCAATATAATTAGGGGGGCTATAGGCTTTTAACTCTTAATTCTCTCTTTTTAATTGAAATACTCAATTATGCTTCTATTATCTTTAAATTTTATATGAGTTTAATGTGCGAAG
>NZ_LFRG01000138.1:0-762 GCF_001573875.1 Clostridium sp. ATCC 25772 | reverse complement strand
GTTTCATTTACCCAAGCATCTACTCTTATACTTAAGAATGATTGAGTTAATGCACTAACGTCAAACTCATAAGTGCCTGGAGCTTTTAACAACTGTCTAGTTCCACTTATGCCAATACGGCCCTCATTTTGGTTGTCCGTTGGGTCACTAGTATGGAAAGTTTTAACAACTACAGTTAACTTATTGTATTTAGAAACATCTATATCCGTTTTTATCTGTAAATCTAGCCAATGCGCAAAATTAACATTGCCTGTATATAGTTTCATATTTCCAGGTGTAATTGTTAGCTTAGCCTTATCAGACCCATACGAAGTATTAGTAATCTGTTTCCATACATCCGCATTTGCTAATGGATAGTTCATATCATCGCCAAATAACACTTTTTGATTTAATGTTTGGACCATTAATGCATCTGAGTTCGGGGACTCATTTAACTTATCCGTACCAGGTGTGAAAGCATAAAATTGATAAGTTGTATTTGGATTTAACCCTCTAAAAGTATGTGGCGAATCAAAAACAGCATTTTCAAAACGTATTTTACAACCCGTAGGAGCGGTGATAGTAACTACCTCTCCTTGAATATCACTTGATCTAGGAGGACTAGGTTTAGCTTGATTAGCTTTAGGAGTAACTATAGTTAAATTAGACACTCTATTACCTCCATATTTAGCTTCAAATGTATTCCTTGTATTGAATCTTTAAGCTATTAATAGTATTAAGTCTTACCTTATAAGCATTACCTTCTTTTTGAAGTTCATTGTA
>NZ_LFRG01000137.1:0-766 GCF_001573875.1 Clostridium sp. ATCC 25772 | reverse complement strand
CATAGATTTAGATACTAGCTTGAATATTCTATCCTTTATAACATCTGATTCCTTTTTATTACCCACAGTTACTTGAGCTAGTTCATCAATTACTATAATTACGGGCTGCATTTTAACTTCACTCATTTTATTAAAGTCTTTTAGATTAGACACATCATTATTTCTAAATATTTCAGCTCTAGACTTACATTCATTTTCACACCAAGTAAGTAAGTTATTTAGCTTATTAACATCAGTTATACATTCAGAAATTATGTGTTTATATTTATCTATCCTAACTAAATCTACTTCCTTGAAATCAACTAAAACTATTCTTAAATATTGCGGATCATATCTATCCATGAAGCTTAATAATATTGAACATATCAAGCTAGTTTTTCCCCACTGGCTAGCACCACCTATAAGTAAACTTCCATCTTTGAATAGGTCCAACTCTTGAGCTTTGCCATATTCATTTTCTCCTATGAAACACTTAAGGGAATTATCCTCTACCTCATTATGCCTTTTAAACTTTACAAAGTCCTTTAATCCGCAATCAAAACTTCCAATTTCTAAATATTTAGTCTGTATAGGCTTATAATCAACTTTTTTATATTCTATATCGGTTACACTTCTTAATGCTCCTTTGTGGTCGTTTAAAACGTCCTCGTCTGTAGCAACTTCATATTCATAAGTACCAGTTGCACATTGATATCCTATTGAGCCTACATCAACGATTAGCTTTACCAACTCGGAAATACCTTTTACTGAAAATAGAATTATATTG
>NZ_LFRG01000136.1:0-773 GCF_001573875.1 Clostridium sp. ATCC 25772 | reverse complement strand
GTATTCTTCTTATTACTTGGAGGTATATTATGGTTCTTACCTGTAGCATTATGTGCAGCAGAAATGGCTACAGTTGAAGGGTGGCAAGAAGGTGGAATATTTGCTTGGGTTGGAAACACTTTAGGTGAAAAGTTCGGATTCGCAGCAATATTTTTCCAATGGTTCCAAATTACAGTTGGATTTGTAACAATGATCTATTTTATACTAGGTTGTTTTTCATACATATTCAATTGGAATGCATTAAATAATGTTCCGGTTATCAAGTTTATTGGAGTATTAGTGATATTCTGGTTGTTAACATTTTCACAATTAGGCGGTACAAAAAACACAGCTAAAATAGCAAAAGCTGGATTTATATTTGGTATATTAATACCAGCAGTAATCCTATTTGGATTATCAATAGCATACATAGTACAAGGAAATCCTATAGATGTAAAAATAGGAGCTAAATATTTTGTACCAGATTTTTCAAAAGTAAATACACTAGTTATTTTCGTATCATTTATATTAGCATATATGGGAGTTGAAGCATCAGCATCACATGTAAATGAGTTAGATAATGCTAAAAAGAACTATCCATTAGCTATGATTATATTAGTTATATTAGCTATAGTACTTAATACAATTGGTGGATTAACAGTTGCAGCAGTAGTTCCACAAGGTCAATTAAGTTTAAGTGCAGGAGTTGTTGAAACATTTAAAGCTTTAATATTACATTTTGCTCCTCACAGCACATGGCTTGTAAAATTAATAGCTATATTATTAGCACTAGG
>NZ_LFRG01000135.1:0-776 GCF_001573875.1 Clostridium sp. ATCC 25772 | reverse complement strand
TGATTTAATATATGATAAAAAGGTAAATAGCATAAATGAATTAAATTATAAAGGGAAAAAACTAGCTATATCTGGAAGTGATTATTTTGATGTAGTTAACACTAGGGGTGAGAGTAATAAGGTATTAGCAACTATGAAAGATTCTTATAATGAATATCCTTATGTTATAAACAATAAAAATTTATATTTCATTGCAGAGTACAAAATAGATCAGTCCTTCATATTTGAAGATACTTTAAATGATTTTTATAATATAAAAAACTTTGAAAAAGGTAAAGTATTTGTAAGGATTGAGGATGTGCATTTATTTAGAGATAAAAATAACCTAAAAGAGATTGCAGACTATTTATATTCTGAAGGCATACCTTTTATGATAGCATTAATTCCAGCATATGTAGATAGCAAAACTGGGAAAATAAATACCATAAAAGATGATCCGGAGTTTATACAAACTATAAAGTATATGCAAGATAGAGGTGGTAGCGTTATTTTACATGGATATATGCATTCTTTAGATAAAAGAGAGATTTCAGGGGAAGGATATGAGTTTTGGGATATGGAAAAAGATGAGCCTATATCTAAAAATATGGAGAACTATGTTAAGGATAGAGTTTTAAGTGGATTGAGATTGTGTGTAGAACAGGGTATTTACCCTCTTGGATTTGAAGCACCTCACTATGCTATGGATCAAAATGGCTATACAGAGTTAAAAAAATATTTTTCAACTTATGTTGGTCAATACCAAAACAATAACGAAAACTTTGCTACAAGTAGTT
>NZ_LFRG01000134.1:0-794 GCF_001573875.1 Clostridium sp. ATCC 25772 | reverse complement strand
GACCAAGCAATAGAACTTTCAAAACATTTATTTAACTTCAATACACCTAAAAATTGTTATAACATTGTAGGCAGTTTAGTATCTAATATGTTTAATAGCATTTATAGGGAATCAAAGGGAATAAATGTTCATGTTACAAGTTACGTTGGGGAAAGTGGAAGTGGTAAATCCTTTACAATAGACAATATAACAAGACCTTTACTTGGACTTGACAACGATACTCTAGTATTTAGTGCAATAATGAAACATGGACTTCTGCGAGCTATGAATGATACTTATATGACTACTATAATAGACGAGGTTAAACCTTCACAGAGTAGCGAGTTTCAAAGACAGTTATTATCAAATACTATTAGATCAGTTACTGGAGAAAGTACAGTTATAAAAGGAACTCAAAATCAAGGTATTAAAACATATAAATATAATTCAAGTTTAGTTATAGCTGGTGAAGAAGTTTTAGACGAAACTGCATTAAAGAATAGATGTAATATAATTTGGTTTAGCTGCAATGATATGACAGAAGATATTATAGAACATGGAAGTTACTTCTTAACTAAAGATGGAAAAGAAGCTTTAAAGTCATTAGGATTAGAGATATACCTATACATTATGCAAAACTATGATTCAGATAGCTTAATAAAAGTCCTAGAAGCCATTGAGAGCGGTTTCAAGCAAGAAAGCAAAGTACACCCTAGGATACAGTCTACATTTAATAATACGATGCTAGGATATATAACAGTTAAACATATATTAAGCACTATTGGAGGTTCTGAAATCGATTTAGAGGGAGATAA
>NZ_LFRG01000133.1:0-813 GCF_001573875.1 Clostridium sp. ATCC 25772 | reverse complement strand
TATTTTACTAAATAGTCTAAAAAAAGATTATATAGTTTGTGTAACTACTAACTATGGAGCTGACTTAGCTAGTAAGTGTGCTGAAAATATAGTAATTAAGAGAATGGATAGAGACTATATGACTAAGTTTATGAAAGATAACAAAATAAGTTTAGTGATAGATTCAACGCATCCATATGCAATAGAAGTATCAAAAAATGCTATCGAAGTTTCAGATTTTTTAGGAATAAAATATTTGAGATATGAAAGAAAATCTCTTTTAGATAATTTAAATTATGAAAAGGTAGTAGAAGTAAAAAGTGTTGAAGAGGCTTATCAAAAAGCAAATGAATTAGGTAGTAATATATTTTTAGGAACGGGAAGTAAAACTATAGGCGAGTTTGTAAAAAATCTTAAAAATAAAAATATAGTAGCAAGAGTTTCGCCAACAAGTGATGTGTGAAGATGTAGGGTTGAATGCAGATAATATAATAGCTATGAAGGGACCTTTTAGTGAAGCTATAAACGAGCAAATGTATAAACACTACGATATAGACTTAGTTATAACAAAAGAAAGTGGTATAGAAGGTGGATTTTTAGAAAAAGTGAATGCAGCTAAGAATTTAAATATACCGGTAGTAGTTATAGTAAGAGAAAAGGTAAATTATAAGACAGTAGTTAATGAAATAGAAAATATAACGAATTTCATAGTGGAGGATTAAAAGTGAAAAAAGCAATTTTAGTTGTTAGTTTTGGGACAAGTTACAAAGAAACAAGAGAAAAAACTATAGAGGTATGTGAACGTAAGATAAAAGAGGCATTTAAAGAATATGA
>NZ_LFRG01000132.1:0-1008 GCF_001573875.1 Clostridium sp. ATCC 25772 | reverse complement strand
ATTAAATTTAAAAGTAATATAAAACTGAATAAACTTGCTAATTTCTTTTAAAAAACATAAAAAAGAGTCGGAACTCTCTCCTCTTAATGCATATATGAATAGTGAAAGCTTAATTTTAGGAGGGTTTATTTATGTTATATGAATTAAATTTTAATGAAGTTGAGGCTATTAAAGCAAATGTTAGTTTTGATGATATTTTAATTTTAGATTATATATTTAAAAATCATAATAAATTTATATCTAAAGTTTTTAATGGAGAAAAATACTACTGGCTAGATTATGATGAAATGTTAGAAAATCTACTTATTCTTAATATAAAAAAAGATACACTTTATAGAAAGCTTAAAAAACTTTGCAGAAATAAAATTCTTAAACATAATGTGTTAAGAGACAACGGAGCATATTCCTTTTATGGTTTCACAGAAATCTTTTATAGAATATTTGATGTTAAAAATAATAATTCTAAAAATAACCATAGTGAAAAATCTCCGAATACATCTATGGATAAAAATACAGATAGTCTTGTTAATTCTTTTTCTTCTTCGGATAATTTGCAAAACAGTTGGGATTCTCTCCATAATGCTATGGATAAAAATCCTGATAATATGGATTTAGGTGATTTTATATCCTTATCAAAGGGATTTTTTAAAGACCTTCATGGAGATAATTCCTTGATGAAAGATATATATAATATATTAAATAACATAACAATGTTATTTAATAATATAAAATCTATAAATAGATTTTATATAAATAATCAAAAAGATAATAATATATATAATAATATAACAACAACTACTACTAACAGTAGTACTAGTAGTACTTCTAATAGTTTTAGTTATAATTTAAATAAGGATTTAAATCCTATAAACTCTAAAGTTTATTCTTACTACAGCGAAAATGGTTTTGGTAATTTAACTACAGATGCAATTTTAACTTTAGATAGGCTTGTAGATGATAATGACACATTTACTGTTATAGATGCTATGGAAGAAGCAATTAGCAAAG
>NZ_LFRG01000131.1:0-826 GCF_001573875.1 Clostridium sp. ATCC 25772 | reverse complement strand
TATCTTTAAGGGAAGGCGATAAGTACTATCTATGTTATTTATTTTCAGTATTGAAAAAAAATAACTCACTAAACAAAAGCGAGAAGATAGAAAAACTAAAACCGACTATAAATAGGATTTTAGACAGAATTAAAAATGAATTGTCAATTGACTTATTTATGGATGAACAATTAAAAAAAGGATTATCCATACATTTATATTCGACTATAAGTAGAGGTGGATATTCTGTATTAAGTGAAATTTATAGGGTAAGTGATATAAAAAAGTTATACCCATTTGCATTTGAAATGTCTACTACAGCAGATGTAATAAATGAAGATTATAAATATCGCTTTTTAGATAATGAGCTTATATATTTATCACTACATTTTCAAACAGCGATAGAGAGAGCAAAGAGCAATAAAGATAAGATTAGAGTATTAATTGTTTGCCATTTAGGACAAGTATCAATGGATTTAATAGTAAACAGAATACAAAATATATACAAAGATATAGAAATTATTGGAGCATATTCAGTTCAAACTTTTTTAAAGATGAAAAAAAATTGCTATGATTCAACATAAAGATGTAATTTACGTATCACCTCTTATTAAAGACCAAGATAAAGAAAATATCGAAGCTTATATAAAAAGAAGTGAAAGTAAAAAATTATTTGAAGAATTATTACAAAAAGGAGCATTTATAGAAATTGAAAATGCTAAAACCTATGAAGATGTTTTAAAAGAAATGGTAAAAGTTTTTAATAAAAACTCTAGTGTAGATGATAAATATTTAGATAGTGTTATAAATAGAGAAAAACTATCTACAACTAATATAAATAACATAG
>NZ_LFRG01000130.1:0-877 GCF_001573875.1 Clostridium sp. ATCC 25772 | reverse complement strand
GGAAGAAGTGGAATAGAGCTACAAAGATACAAAGGTCTTGGAGAGATGAATGCAGAGCAACTTTGGGAAACAACTATGAATCCTGAAACAAGAACTTTATTACAAGTATCTATAGAAGATGCATCTATGGCAGATGAAATATTCTCAATGCTTATGGGTGATAAGGTTGCTCCAAGAAAAGAATTTATAGAAGAAAATGCAAGATATGTTAGAAATTTAGATATATAAGAGAGGGGATGAGTGTTAATGGATGAAAATAATAGAATACTCCCTATTGAAATAGGTCACGAAATGAAAAAATCGTATATTGATTATGCGATGAGTGTTATAGCTGGACGTGCCCTACCAGATGTAAGAGATGGACTTAAACCAGTTCATAGAAGAATATTATACTCAATGAGTGAATTAAATTTAACACCAGATAAACCATATAGAAAGTCTGCCCGTATTGTTGGGGACGTTCTAGGTAAGTATCACCCACATGGAGATACTGCTGTTTACTTTGCAATGGTAAGAATGGCACAAGATTTCTCTACTAGAGGTCTTTTAGTTGATGGACATGGTAACTTTGGTTCTGTCGATGGAGATTCACCAGCTGCAATGCGTTATACTGAAGCTAGAATGAGTAAATTAGCTCTTGAATTATTAAGAGATATAGATAAAGAGACAGTAGACTTTACACCAAACTTTGATGAATCTTTAAAAGAGCCATCAGTTTTACCATCTAGATTCCCTAACCTTTTAGTTAATGGATCTAATGGTATAGCAGTTGGTATGGCAACATCTATACCACCTCATAACTTAGGTGAAGTAATTGATGCTACAATACACCTTATAGATAATGAGGATTGCAGTATTGAAGATTTAATTCAATTTG
>NZ_LFRG01000013.1:0-79843 GCF_001573875.1 Clostridium sp. ATCC 25772 | reverse complement strand
AAATCCATTCCACTTACAAATCTTTTTTCTTTTTGATAAATTTCTTTATTATGAGCAAGATAGAAATTATATATAAATCTTGATATTCCTATAGTTTGATGTATTTTTATTTTTTGTTCTAAAGTAGGTTTAATCTCTATCTTGTAAGCTCTTAACAACTGTAACTCCTCCTAATTCATTTGCAAATTTTTTTAAAATATCTACCTTTTCTTTAGAATCGCATTTAAAAGTAACATGTATATCTCCTATATATTCTAAATATTGGTCATAAGTATAATATCTTCGATTAGTAGGAGTTCTTTTAGCTTTTAATATATCTTCTCTGTCCCAACGTTGAAGCGTTTTTACTGATACGTTTAGTAATTCAGCAAAATCTTTTGGTTTATAATTTATAATATGTTTCATTTAATATACTCACTTCCTTCTGATGAGTATATTTTAACACATTTCTACACTATTTTCAATAAATTTAGCAACTATTCTCTACCTCCTTTTAAAAAAATAATGCTCTTTACCTAACACTGGTAAAGAGCATATAAATATCTACTTTAGGTATCCTACGCTGGCATTATCCAGATCAGGTTATAGGTCGAAGTGGCAACAACTTCCTCTCAGCCAATGCATTAGCTCCCTTTAAAATATTCTTATTTTTTGAAATCTTTCTCATATATAACTATAATAAATATTTTCCATATTGTAAAGCCTATATACTTTGTTAAAATATATATAATAGATTATTTAAAATTTATAAATAAGGAATGAGGTTTGATTTTGAATAAAGATTGTATTGATGCTAAACTTTCAGTTAGAAGTTTAGTAGAATTTGTTTATAGATATGGTGATTTAAATAATGAATTTGTTTCTTCCAACTCTGCTATCGAAGGCACAAAAATTCATAAAACAGTTCAAAAAGAATATGAACAAGAACATAAAGAAAAAAATGAAGTATTTTCTAAGGAAGTCCCTATTAAGGATACTTTTAATTATAAGAATTTAAATATTTATTTAGAAGGAAGAATAGATGGTGTTATATCTAAAGATAATTATGGAGAAATATTAGAAATAAAAAGCACTTCAAGAGATATGCTTTCAATTGAAGCCTATAATGAACTACATATAGCTCAAGCAAAAATATATGGTTATATGTATTCTAAACTCTATAATCTTAAAGATATATTAATTAGAATTATTTATGTTAATAGAGATACTCTTCAATCAAAAGATTTCGTTGAAAGTTTCTCTATAGATAGTCTATATGATTTTTTTTATTCTACTATTGAAAAATATTATAAATTTTTAATTTTAGACTATAATTTCAAAAAACTAAGGGATTCTTCTATAAAAGATTTAACATTTCCTTTTAAGGAATATAGACCACACCAACGTGAATTGTCCGTAACAGTATATAAAACTATACAACATAATAAAAAGCTTTTTTTAGAAGCACCTACTGGAATTGGTAAAACTATATCTACTTTATTTCCTTCTATAAAAGCACTAGGTGAAAAACTTGGCAATAGAATTTTTTACTTAACTGCTAAAGGCAGTACTAAAGATATAGCAGAGAAAACTATAACCCTTTTAAGAGAGCAAAATCTTAAAATTAAAACTTTAACTTTGACTGCAAAAGAAAAAATATGTTTTCAAGAAACTGCAAATTGTGATCCTAACCTTTGTAAATTTGCTAAAGGTCACTACGATAGAGCTAACAAGGCTATTTTAGACATTATAACCAATGAAGAAAATATAAATAAAGACATAGTGTGTCAATATGCCAATAAACATAATGTATGTCCTTTCGAAATTTCTCTTGACTTAATAAGTTATTGTGACTTAATAATATGTGATTATAATTATGTTTTTGATATGAAAGTTTCTCTTAAAACATATTTTAACGAGAAGAAAAATGAAAATATAATACTTGTAGATGAAGCGCATAACCTAGTAGAACGAGCCAGAGACATGTATTCATCATCACTTTTGAAAAGTGAATTTTTAAATTTAAAAAAACTTATAAAAAATGAAGATTATTCTCTTTATAAAAAATTAGATAAAGTAAATAATGTTATGATTGAAATTAGAAAATATAATGAAGAAACTAATTTTTATATATTTGAAAAAGTACCACCCGATCTTATAAAATATTTAGGAATTGTTTTTGACGGCATGGCTATCTATCTTGCAAAGGACAATATCAAATTCAAAGATAATGTATTAGATTTATACTTTAAAGTTAATGATTTTTTAAAGATATATGACATTTTTGATGAGAATTATATTTGTTACAGTGAACGAGCTGGCTCTGAACTTAACATAAACCTATTTTGTATAAATCCAAGTTCAGCATTAAAAACACCTTTTAAAAATGCAATATCTACAATATTATTTTCAGCAACATTATCTCCTATGAACTACTATAAAGAATTATTATCTTTCGAAGATGGTGATTACAACATGACTTTACCTTCTCCCTTTAATATAAATAATAGGGAAGTTATTATAGCTAATGATGTTTCTACTAAATATGCAAAAAGACAATCAAACTATAATAGAGCTTGTACTTATATAGATAATGTTTTAAATTCTAAAAAAGGAAATTACATGGTGTTTTTCCCATCATATCAATACATGAAAGATATATACAAAATAATGACTGAAGAATTTAGTTACACCAATATACTACTTCAGGAATCCTCTATGACTGAAAATGCTAGACTAGAATTTTTAAACAAATTTAATGAAAATAATGTTGTTGGTTTTTGCGTACTTGGAGGAGTATTTGCAGAAGGCATTGATTTAAAAGGTGATAAGTTAATAGGTTCCATTATAGTCGGTGTAGGACTCCCTAAAATTTCCTTAAGACAAAACTTAATAAAAAATCATTTTGATAATACAAAAGGAGTTGGATTTCATTATGCATATACATTTCCTGGAATAAACAAAGTAATCCAAGCGGCTGGAAGAGTCATTCGAAATGATACTGACAAAGGAATTATATTTTTAATAGACGAACGATTTTCAACTGAACTATATCAAAGTCTTTTTCCAAAACACTTTTTTCCTCAAAAAATAATAAATAATCCTTCTTCTGCAAAAAATATAATCAAAAATTTTTTTATTTAATAAATTAACAAGCTGTAGAGTTACAATTTTAACACTTAGCTTGTTTTTTATTAAATATATTTCACATACACTTTCACTTTTCATTCAATTCAAAATCCTTATAATAATTTTTTTATTTATACGATTTCATATAGTAAAATCAACGTTTATATATATTCATAAAGTTTAAATTTTCAGACACAAAAATTTGTTTACATGCATTAACTTTTACGTTATTATGATATAGGCAATTGACCAAATCAGTTAGGATTAATTAAAAATTTATACTTTATTTTGATATACGGGAGGAACTTTTATGAAGTTTACATTTTTAAAAATTATACATTCTACTTCACTTTTAGGTATAATATTAAGTTTTTTATTAATTATTTTAGAATCATTTAATTGTTTTACATTATCTCACAATCAAGTAGTAATATTTGCATTATTGTTTATAGCTTCTTTTGGTGGATTAGTTTTTAATAATATTAATACTACTCTATCTGATAATTAGTATATAAATTTAATTTTATATATAGAAAAACTGTCTTAGGATAAATCTAAAATTTTATCTTAATACAGTTTTTTTATTTCTTTAAATTTATAGGGAAACAAGCTCCAATTTAAATTTATTCAATAACTTTAAAATATTTTCATACAAGATTCAGCATTGAATTCTAAGTGATTCGGAGCATGTCTCACTATTTTAGGTATCCAAGTTTTGGAATGGATAATTTTAAGAGTCAACTTGAAACCCTATAAATATATCCTTTAAATTTAGTTATTAATTTTCACACAAAAGAAAACATTTACAGACGTAAAAAATTAAGTTATTATTGTATAGGGAATATTTTAGATTTCTTTTTGCAACATAATTCTTAACATATTAATTTATAAAATTACATAAATATAGGGGGAGTACTTTCATGATTTTAAACTTTTCAAAAATAGCTCGTTTCACTTCAATTGCAGGTGTAATAATTACCTTTTTAATAGTTACTTTTGAAGCCTGTAACTTACTTGTTTTATCTAAAAATCAAATAGAATTATATACACTATTATTCATAATGTCATTCTTTGGCTTAGTTGTTAACGATTTCAAAAAATCTAAAATTAAATAATCATATCTATAATAATTTAAGCTTAAAATAAAGGGCTGTCGCAAAATGATTAAAACTCATTATGGATATTTCTAGGTTCAAAAAATGGTAAAAAAATTTCAAATAAGCTATTCATTAAAAATAAAATTAGAAAATCTTATAAATTAGAGTTTCTTTTATATTTTTCTGAATAGCCTTTTAAATTTTTTATTACCATTAATCATATATTAAGCAAATTACATATAAAAAGGAAGCTATCGCTCCTTTAACCTTTAGTTAATTTTGCAACAGCCCCTTCTAGCTTTAAATTTTATTTTAATTTATGCTTACTATCTCAAAAACCTGTAAAAATTCTTTTTTAATATTTTCTTTTTCAACTTCTACCATTGCTCTTAGTGTATCAAGTGCTGTTATCACTCCTATACCCTTTTCTATAGCTTCTCTTCTTATTATAAAGCCATCTCTACTAGCTTTATTTCCTTTTGTAGGTGTATTAATTACTAAATCTACTTTTCCTTCTCTTATTGTATCTAGTATATTATTTTCCCCTTCTTTTATCTTATTTACTTTACAAGCTTTAATTCCATTTTCCTTTAATATATTATATGTTCCATCAGTGGATAAAAACTTATACCCTAAATTATTCATCTCCTTAGCTATTTGTAAAAATTCAGCTTTATCATTATCATTTACTGTTGCTAAAATCATACCCTTATCTTTTTTCATATACATATTCGCTGCTATAAAACCTTTGTATAACGCCTCTTTTATGTTATTACCTATTCCTAAAACCTCTCCTGTAGATTTCATTTCTGGTCCTAAGCTTATTTCAACATTCGGAAGTTTTTGCGTTGAAAATACAGGCACTTTAACTGTTACAATTTTAGGTTCTTTATATATGTCTACCCCATATTTTAAGTTAGACAATTTTTCCCCAAGCATAACCTTAGTGGCAAGTTCCACTATTGGAACATTACTTACTTTGCTTATATATGGAACAGTTCTACTTGCACGAGGATTTACTTCAATTACATATAGATTACTTTTAAACTCTATAAATTGGATATTTATCATACCATGTACACCGATTGCTAATGCAAGTTTTTTAGTATATTCTAAAACCTTATCTTTTATTTCTTCTGTTATGTTTTGACTTGGATACATAGTTATACTATCACCAGAGTGAACTCCAGCTCTTTCCAAATGTTCCATAACTCCTGGAATCAATACCTCTTCGCCATCACATATTGCATCTACTTCAATTTCACGTCCTAACATATATTTATCTATAAGTACAGGATTTTTGCTATTTGATATAAATGCATTTTCTAAATAATATTTTAATTCACTTTCATTATATGTTATTTCCATACCCTGTCCACCAAGAACATATGATGGTCTTACAAGTACTGGATATTCTAACAATTCAGCTTCTTTTAAACCTTCTTTTACAGACCATACTGCTTTTCCTTTTGGTCTTTGTATGTTAAGTTCTTCTAAAAGTTCTTCAAATTTTTCTCTATCTTCTGCCATATCTATTTGTTCTGCAGTTGTACCTAATATCTTAATATTCTTTTCCTTTAAGAATCCTGCAAGTTTAATAGCTGTTTGTCCTCCAAACTGAAGTATTACTCCATATGGATTTTCTTTATCAATTATGCTTAATACATCTTCTTCTGTTAGTGGCTCAAAGTATAATTTATCCGATATATTAAAATCTGTACTAACAGTTTCTGGATTATTGTTTATTATTATAGTTTCCACACCTAATTTTTTAAGTGCTATAACACTATGACAAGAAGAATAATCAAACTCTATACCTTGTCCAATTCTTATCGGGCCTGAACCTATAACTATAATTTTTTTTCTATTACTTACTACTACCTCATCATACTCATCATAGGTTGAGTAGTAATATGGTGACACTGCATCAAACTCCCCACTACAAGTATCTACCATTTTATAAACCGGCTTTATATTCCAAAGATTTCTTAAACTATATATATCATTTGGTCTGCATTCTAACATTTTTGCTATTGCCTTATCTGAAAAACCATTTTTCTTAAGCTTTAAAAGCCATTCTTTGTTTAAATCTTCTATTTTTGATTTTTTAAGTTTCTCTTCTTCATCTATTATATTTTTTATCTTGGCTACAAAAAACTTGTCTATTCCTGTTATCTCACAAACTTTATCTATCATATAATTTCTTCTTAACATTTCTGCTAAAACAAATATTCTCTCATCATCAGCACTTATTACTTTTACTTTTAACTCATCTAAACTTAAATCTTCAAGTACTTTATGTTCTAATGAAAATTTCTTTATTTCAGATGAGCGTATTCCCTTTAGTAGCGCCGATTCAAAATTACTTCCTATAGCCATTACTTCCCCTGTTGCCATCATTTTTGTACCTAGTTTTTTATTTGCACTTTTGAACTTATCAAAAGGCCATTTTGGTATTTTTACTACCACATAATCTAAAGATGGTTCAAAGCAAGCAAATGTCTTTTTTGTAACTGCATTTTTTATTTCATCTAATGCATATCCTAAAGAAATTTTAGCAGCTACCTTAGCAATTGGATATCCAGTAGCCTTTGATGCTAATGCTGAACTTCTACTAACCCTTGGATTTATTTCTATTACTGCATACTCAAAACTTTTTGGATTTAATGCAAACTGAACATTACAGCCACCTTCAATCCCTATTTTGTTAATAATATTTATAGATGATGTTCTAAGCATCTGATACTCTTTATCACTTAATGTTTGACTTGGTGCTACAACAATACTATCCCCTGTATGTATTCCTACTGGATCTATATTTTCCATGTTACAAACTGTTATACAATTTCCATAACTATCCCTTATAACTTCATACTCTATTTCTTTCCACCCTTTAATACTTTTTTCTAAGAGTACTTGTCCTATAGTACTTTGCTCTAATCCGCTTGTAAGAATTACTTTTAACATATCTTCATCATCAGCAATTCCACCACCAGATCCACCTAATGTATATGCTGGTCTTACTATTACTGGATATCCAATTTTATTTGCAAATTTAATACCACTTTCTATATCCGTAATAATTTCACTTTCTATAACAGGTTCATCTATATCATTCATAACCTGTCTAAAAAGCTCTCTATCTTCACCTTTTTTAATTGATTCTATTGAAGTTCCTATTATATTAACATTATACTTTTCAAGTATCCCAGCTTCACATAAGTCTACCGCTAAATTTAATCCAGTTTGTCCACCCATACCTGCAATTAATGAATCTGGTCTTTCCTTTGCTATGACCTTTTCTACAAACTCTAAAGTTAATGGCTCTATATATACTTTATCTGCCACTTCTTTATCTGTCATTATTGTAGCTGGATTAGAGTTTATTAGTACAACTTCTACTCCCTCTTCCTTTAAAGCTTCACAAGCTTGTGTTCCAGAATAATCAAATTCAGCTGCTTGTCCTATAATTATTGGACCTGAACCTATAACTAACACTTTTTTTATATCTTTATTTAATGGCATAATAACAACCTCCAACTTTCTTTCATTTTAACTAGAATGCGACTTTGCATTTATAACATTTTTAAGAATTTATCAAATATATAACTTGCATCATGTGGTCCTGGTGATGCTTCTGGATGATATTGAACACTAAATATTGGGAAAATCTTGTGTCTCATTCCTTCACAGGTTCCATCATTTACACTTACATGAGTCATAACCATATCCTTTGGTAACTTTTCAACCATATATCCATGATTTTGTGATGTTATGTGTATCTTATTCTCCTCTAAATCTTTAACTGGATGATTACAACCTCTATGTCCAAATTTCAATCTTCCAGTTTTTCCACCTAAAGTTAAAGCTAATAATTGATGTCCAAGACATATACCTACTATCGGTTTCTTGCCTACTATCATCTTAAGATTTTCAATAACCTCTACTAAATCTTCTGGGTCTCCAGGCCCATTGGATAAAAATATACCATCTGGATTTATATTTAATATTTCTTTATAAGATGTAAAAGCTGGTAATACCGTTAACTTACAATCTCTTTTTTTAAAACTTCTTAAAATGTTTTCTTTGATTCCAAAATCTAAAACAGCTATATGTTTCCCATTTCCATCTATTACATATGGCTCTTTTGTTGTTACATTTCTTACTGCATCTTTATTAGAAAAGTTATTAAGTCTTTCTTCTATTTCTTCAACTTTTAAATTTTCAAGTGTTATTATGCCTTTCATTGTTCCATTATCTCTTAAAATTTTTGTTAATGCCCTTGTATCTATTCCCTCTAAAGCTATTATTTTATTTTGTTTTAAGTAATTTTCTAAATTCATTTCACATCTAAAATTACTTGGTTCACTACAAAGTTCTCTAACTATAAACCCTTTAACTTTTGGAGTTTTAGATTCTAAATCTTCTAAATTCACACCATAATTTCCTATCAAAGGATAAGTCATAGTAACTATCTGCCCATGATAAGACGGATCTGTTAAAACTTCTTGATATCCAGTCATTCCTGTATTAAAAACTACCTCTCCAACTGTATCCTCTAAATATCCTAAAGCTTTTCCTTCAAAAGTAATTCCATTTTCAAGTATTAGTTTAGCTTTCATGTTAACCCTCCTAGTATTTCTTTAACTATTTTTATACTGTTTAAATATAAGTAGTAGCGAAATACACCTAAGGTTAGGATTAATTAAATTTACCATTTGTAACTTTTTAAAAAGTAACTATTAATATGTGCACCTATTTTTAACTACCTAAATTTTATTGTTACTCTTTGGAAAATATTAAGCACTTTATGCTCTCTTTGGATTTTTGCCAATAAAAAAGGATTAATAAAAGAAATTTCTTTTATTAATCCTGTAATTCCAAAGTATATTAATCTAGCCTTAAACTATGCAACAATTAGACATAGCTATACTATATCCTCAAATTGCACTAACATACTCCTTACTGGCCTCACAGGACCAATTTAAAGTGTATTTCAAACCCTAAAAATATTATTCTATTTGTATTGATTTTAGTTTAAAATATAATATTTGTCAATAATTTTCAAAAACTTTTTTAAATTATTCTTCACTTTCCTTATCTTCTACATATTCTAGTATATCTCCTGGAGTGCAATCTAAAGCCTTGCATATTGCCTCTAATGTTGAAAATCTGATAGCTTTTGCCTTGTTAGTTTTTAATATAGATAAATTAGCATTAGTTATATTAATTTCTTCTGCTAAATCTTTTAATGAAACTTTTCTTTTAGCCATCATAACATCTAAATTAACTATTATAGCCATATTCTTCTCCTTATATCGTTAAATCATTTTCCTCCTTAATTCTCTTCCCTTCTTTAAATACATGTGATAAATATATATTTGTTAAACCTATTATAAAAAATATAACTGATGTTGTTTTTAATGATGTTTCTTTTAAAGCAACAATATCAAAACCGCTTTCATTAAAAAAATTACTTATTTCTTCTATCATAGATAAAAATATCATACCATATCCTAATTTTTTAAAATTATTACTATTTTTTATTGAAAATATTGTATAAATATTACATTCTACTATTTCAGCTAAATTATAGGCTAAAAAAGTATAATCACCAGCTTGTAAAACACATAAAACAAGACAAACCATTTCACCTGTAGATTTAATAGTTCCTAAATTAGCAAGAATACCTACTGTCCAAAACAATGTAAATATAGTCATAAAATAAAATGCACTGCGCAAAATAAATAAAACATATTTTTGACTCTTTATTTCTTTCATAAATTACCCCTCACAAACCTCAATTTTATATTGTTAAATCATTTTCTTCCTTAATTCTCTTTCCTTCTTTAAAAACATATGATAAATATATATTTATCAAGCCTATTATAAAAAATATAATTGATGATGGTTTTAATGACATTCCTTTAAAAGCAAAAATTTGAACTCCCCCATCTCTAAAAAGCTTACTTATTCCTTCTATTGATGATAAAAATATCATACCATATCCTAATTTCTTAAAATTACTACCATTTTCCTTTGAAAATATTGTATAAATATCACATTTTACTATTTTTATTAGAACCCAAGATAAAAGAGCATAATTTATCATTATTAAAACTTTCAAAATAACTTCAATAGAATCATTGCTATTAGCAGAGAAATGTCTAAAATTTTTAACTGTAAATACTATTGTTAAACAACTTATAGTAAAAAATGCAATATATAAAATAAATAATACACATTTTTGAATTTTTATTTTTTTCTTCATTACATCTACCTCTCAAATCTCAATTTTATATTATTAAATCATTTTCTTCCTTAATTCTTTTTCCTTCTTTAAAAACATGTGCTAAATATATATTTGTTAATCCTATTATAAAAAAAACAATTGCTGATGGATTTATTATTATTCCATCAAAATTGATAGCTGTTTGTGAAATATTTATACTTTTTTCAGTTAAAGCTAAAATTATCATACCATATCCTAACTTTTTAAAATTTTTAACATTATTTGTTGAAAAAATTTTATTCAGACTACAATTTACTATTTTTATTGACACACAAGTTAAAAAAGTATAATCACAAAAACTTACAAGCAAAAATACCATAATTTTTCTTTCATTTATGGTAAAAGGTTCACCTCTCATCATTATAAATCCTAATATAACCATTATTGCCATAATTACACTAATGAAACGAAATAGATGTAACAATGCTAAAATATATCCTCTTATTTTTATCTTTCTCATAACTTTCCCCCTCCATGAATTCCCTTTAACTTTATTTTACCACATTTTATTTCTTTTTCAATAATTTATTATTGTTTTTCAATAATTTATTATTGAAAAAGAAATAAAAGAGTTATCTAAAATAAAATTTTAGATAACTCTTTTATAAGATTTCATATCTCTTTAATTACTAATTTTGATTTTCCTGTATTTTGACTCACTTGCAAATGTTCTACAAATCGTATATTATATTTGACATTTTCTAAGTTTTTTTCTTTTAAAAAAGCATGTAGTTGATATTCTAATTCTTTTTTCTTTAATTGTCTATTACCTATACTTTCATAAATGCACCTTAATTCAAAATAATTTAAACTTTTTTGTACAAATTGATATTTACTTATCCCTCTTACATTTAAATCATCTAAAAATAAGGGATGAAGAAAATCCCTTTTTCCTCTTTCATTAACAAACCACATAATTTCTTCATTTCTCCCCATTATCTTTCTTATATAAGTATAAGGAAGATCGCCATCTCCCTCCTTATTAAATCCATAAACTACATCACTTAATCTATATCTAATAAGTGGAAAAGCTTTATTATAAAGTGGAGTTATAACAAGGTGATTCTCATCATCTATCTCTACATAATTTAAATCATCATAAAGATACATTCTTTTTTCATTATTACTTCTAGCACCTATAAAAATAGACTCAGTACATCCATAGTAATCTATTATATCTGCTCCAAAAACCTTTTTATATATTTCAATACATTCTCTTGTTAGTGGCTCCCCTCCTGTAATTATCTTTTTAGGTGTTATATTTATTTTTCCTTGTTCTTTTAATTCTGCTACAAGATTTAAACAGGACGGATAACCTGATAAATAATTAGGATTATAGTTTCTTATTAAATCTATCCATTGATTTAAAGGTTTTTGAGCATTTATTACACGACTTTTACATTTATATTCCTCCATACCAAACAAAGCAAGAGCAGTACATGCATACCCTCCTCCAACAGGAGCTATATACAAGTTTTTTAAAGGTATATCAGATAACCCTAACTTTACATTTCCACCTCTCATAGTCAATCTTATAAAGTTAGCCGACAACATTCTAAGTGCTCTTTTATCATATATAAAATTTGTAGGAATACCTGTGGTACCAGAAGTATGCACAATGTATCTGTCTTTAATTCTTAATAATAATTTTTCACTAGCTAAAATTTTATCAATTTCTTTCTTATCAATCTTTTTTACAGATATATCATAAAAATTTTCCCTAATTTGTTGTTTTGTAATTATTGGTATATCTTTTATTAAAATATCATCAAGATCCTTATACATTATTCCTTTTGATAAATATAATTTTTTATAAAAATCACTATTTTTATAAGCATATTTTAATGTCTTTCTAAAATTTTCTTCACTATATCTTAAAATTTCTTCTCTAGATAAACTATTATGCTTATATAGCTCTCTTCCATGTTTAGCTAAATCTACTAGCATAAAATTCACTCCCACTAATGTAATAAAACGTTAACTTATAAATCTGCTTTAACTTATTGCTATAAATTTTTCAAATACAAAAGCGTATACAAGCTTGAATATAATTCAAATTACATTAAAATATCTAAAATTAAATTCAAGCTTTTCTTACTATAGGGTTCCAAGTTAAGTTCTAAAATTATTCATTTATCAAATGAGAAAACTCAAATTAATATTTTATCAATAACTAACAGATTATTTTAGTTAAAAGTTAAGAGTGAATAATTCTTAACTAAATATATTTGCACTTATTTTTCTCAACTGATAACAAAAATTTGATGAATAAATTTAAATTGGAGCTTGTTTCCCTATATTAATTAAATTTTTAATTATATTATTATTATATAAATTTTGTAATAATTTGTTAAATTTATTTCATTTGTAATATGAAATAAACATGGAATTTTTTTTAAAACTTTAAGTATATATTATAAAATTTTGAATTCTAAATTATTATTTTTTAATAATTTTCAAATCTAAATACTAACTTATCACTTTTTAGAGTATTTTCAAAACTCTCTTGAAAATTTCCTAATGTATAGTTATTAAGTGTTTTTCGCCAAAATGCTTGTCCTTTTCTATTTGATTCTGTAGGATTTGTAAAAAGTCCCCATTTACCATGAAACCTATCAAAAACTTGTTTTGCTGCTTTTTCTCCTACTTTTTTATTACGATATGGTCTTAACACAAAAAACTCATAAACATAATAGTCTAATTCTTTAGGTATATACTTTCCTCTACCTACTAAAACAAATCCTGCTGGTTTACCATCTGCATAAATTATAAATGGAAATAATAATTCTGGTTCTTTAAACCATAAATCTTGAATATGATATTGCTCTTCCAAAGTTTTTACAGGTTCTTCTTCATAAACTCCATACTCATTTGGAACATTTCCATAAATTTCTGATAAATCATATAAATATAGTGGATATAAATTTCTTATAATATTGCCATTGTTATTGTCTGCTAAAATTAAATTAATTTCCATGATGTTCACCTTATCCTTTATATATTATGTAAAATTCTTCTCTACTTTTATCTTATTCCTTTGTTTTCATATTTTTTGTTGAAATTTGTTCTATAACCTGTAACAAAAAAGTGAACTTCTCCATATTTATTCATATCTTTTTCATATGTATATTGTTTCTATAATTACTTTAAAATATATTTTAATTTATATAAAAATGGTTTGTGTATTCAAACTTAAACAGATAATATACTTGTATTAGAATTTATCAAATCAATTAACTAAATAATAGTTTTAAATCACCATTTTAAATTTCTTAAATAATTTAAAACATCAATTTATAAACAAAATATATCCACTGCTCAATTAATTAATTGAGCAGTGGATATATTGTTTAATCTCTTCACCTCTCACTGTAAAGCCTTGGCCTTTTGAACAAAATATAGATGATGATGTATATTCACCATCACTATTTTTATTATAATTAATTTTTTTAATTACTTCTTCACTATTATGGCAAACATCATATCCATCAAATGCAAGACTTATTCTACCTCTTCCCTTTGTATAGGAAATAAATTCTTTTGGATAGTTCATAAAAGTAGCTACTGGTATTCTTCCTGTTATTATGTTACTTTCTATAGAAGTACTTTTTAATTGAAAATTACCATTTAACTTTTGAACATCTGATATAACTCTTCCAGTATGCTCTAAACTTATTTCTATTTTAAATCTATAATATGGTTCTAACAATATACAATGAGCATCTTCTAATGCATACCTTAACGCTCTAAGTGTAGCTTCTCTAAAATCTCCACCAGAAGTATGTTTGTTGTGTGCTCGTCCTGTTAATAAAGTAACTTTTAAATCTGTTATTTCTGATCCTGTTAATATTCCTTTATGTTTTTTTTCATATATATGTGTCTTTACTAAATTCTGATTTCCTATAGTTAAATCATCTGCATGACAAGTATTTTTAAATTCTATTCCACTACCCCTTTCACCTTTTTCTATCTTTAAATGTATTTCTGCATAATGACCTAAAGGTTCAAAGTGACCATATCCTATGGCTGTTGATTCTACGGTTTCCTTATATAAAATCTCACAATCACCAAACTCAACTTCTATATTAAATCGTTCCTTTAAAACTTCTTTTAATATTTCTAGTTGTATATATCCCATAATATGAGTTTGTATTTCTTTTAACTTTTCATTATATACTATCATTAAATTGGGGTCTTCACATTCTAAAATCCTAAAATATTTTAAAACTTCTCTTTCATCCAAACTTTTATCATATATTACTTTAGAAGTTAAAGTAGGAATCATTTTAAAGTTTGTTTTCTTTAAAACTTCCCCTACTCCATCACCAGGCAGTAACCCTTTTGGACCTACAACTGCAAAGATTTCACCAGCTACAGCCTTATCTACGGTTTTAAATTTTTCACCGTTGTAAATTCTTATTTGATTTACCTTTTCATAAATTTTATCATTATCTGCATTTATATATTTAAGTTCATCTTTTATTTTTAAACTTCCTTGTAATGCTTTTATATAGGTTATTTTGGTTCCATCATCATCATGCCTAACTTTGTATACTCTACCAACAAAATCTTTGTCCACTAAAAACTCACTATATGTTAGAATATCTATGTTTTCCATAAATTCTTTAATCCCCTTATTATAAAGTGCTGAACCAGACATACAGGGATGAATATTACATTTTTTTGTTTCATCTTTTATAAAATTAACCCATAAATTTTTTTCATAATTATCTTCTAAGTATAATTCTAATAAATTCTCATCCTTTGCTCCTATCTCTTCAATAAGTTCACAGTCCAACGGTTCTTTTAATGAATTATTAAGGTAAATAACTTCTCCACCACAAACTTCCCTAATTTTATTTATTACTTTTAAAACATTTGCACCATCTCTATCTTCTTTATTAATAAAAAAGAAAGTGGGAACTTTATACTGTTTAAGTAGTTCACATACCGTTTCTGTATGACCTTGAACACCTTCTACTGCACTTACTATTACCACAGCATAATCCATAACTTGAACTGCCCTTTCCATTTCTGTAGAAAAATCTACATGCCCTGGAGTGTCTACTAAATAATAAGTAGAATCATTATAATAAAATGTAGCTTCATTTGAGAATACTGTTATTCCTCTTTTTTTCTCAATGTTATTATTATCTAAAAAAGAATTTTTATGATCAACTCTTCCTCTTTCTTTAATTACTTTTGTATTATATAATAATTGCTCACAAAAAGTTGTCTTTCCTGCATCAACATGCGCTAATATTCCAATTGTTTTATACATAATTTTTACCCCTAATAAACTTTTTTATTGCCAATTTATTATATCATAATCCTTTATTTTATATTTATACTTAATATACATCTCTTTAATTAATATTACTGAATTCAAAATATGGTAAGCAAATTACATGTAAAAAAAGGAGCTATCGCTCCCCTAACCTTCAGTTAGTTTTACAACATCCCCTTTTCTTTACCAAAATATTTATTATTTTAATCTCCATGGTTTTCCTACGCCACTTGAATTTTCAGGATTATCACCTTTAGTCCAATAATTTGCAACATAAGTTTTTCCATTATAAACTACTTCATCACCTTCAACATAAACTACATCTGAATACCATGCATTATCATTTAAAGCCGGACCAGATATTAATTTCCATCCTGTAGATTTTCCTTGTCTATCTTTTGGATCTGGCCTCATTCCAGCATTTATCCACCAATTATTTTCATAAGTGTTTCCCTGAAAAACTACTTTTGTTCCTGGAGTTGGATAGTTTATATGAGAATTCCATGTATCCTTTGTTACTTCACTTTCTGCTTTTGTCTTAAACAATACATAAGATGGTAATGAATAATTTCCCGCTTCATCGAATGCTCTAACAATTAAAGAATATTCAGTATTAGGTATTAATTCTTTTAAATCTACTGTTGTTGTAGATGAAGAACCTATATATTTTTTATTTATATTATCCCAAACCCAATATTTAGATACCCCTACATTATCAGTTGAAGGCTCAAACTGTATTTGTGCTGATGTATCAGTTATATTAATAGCTTTAACATTTTTAGGAGCTGTAGGTGCTTCAGTGTCCTTATCTTCTCCTGGCTTATCGTTGCTATTAAGTTTAATTGTTTTTACAACTGTATTATCAAATAAATCTGTTATTGTTATTTTTGCATAAAGACCATTTGCACTATTTAATGAAACAACTTCATTTATTTCATTTTTATATGATTTTATGTTATCAACAGTTTTTATTGGTGTACCTGTCATAGCAGAATTATTATAAACTTCTACTTTTCCTTTAAATTGAGGTGTACTCTGAGCATTTAGTTTCCATGAAATATTTAATTTCCCATTTTCATATTTATTATTTACAATATCAAAGTTTAAAACTCCAACATCCGGTTTATTTGGTTGATTTAATGTAAATACTTGTCCACTATTAATAGATGGTCTTGTATTACCACCTGCACTAACCCAAACATACTCTGAATTTCCTCCACCATTCCAATTTAATTGTGGATATTGAGCAGTTATTCGTTGTTTATTTAATGAAGACCAAGATTTATCACTATCTTTTCTGCTATATGAATTTTTTAATCTTGCTTCTCTTTCATCTTGTCCATTTCCAGCCCAATCTTCTTGAAACATTCCATAAGGATTATTAAATTTCACATTGGCTACTGGATAATCTAACACTGCTATTTGCTTCCACTCTTTAGTATATTCATCTCTTATCCATTGACCAAATTTTGTATGACCATCTTCTTGCCAACTACGCATAGTCATTTTGTACCAACTATTAGTTTGCCAATTATAATCGGTTTCAACCTTCAATCCTTCTCCTTCACCACCAAAACGTGATGCAGAAGAACTAGATGAAAGATACTCTGCTTTTATAGCTTGTCTAACAGCAATAGGATCCCAAATTGCAAAATGTGCTGTACGTTTATCCGCACGTTGTTGAAAACCAGCATAACCACCAGCTTCCCCACCAGGATTCCAGTTATGGACAGCCCAATATGTGTAAGGCGGATTTTTTACTGCTGACCAATCGATAGACATAATATCTGATTGTGGTGCTTGCTCTCCCCTAACATAAATAGAAGTAGCATTAGTTCTTGCCTGAACTATATTTGTATTACTAATTCCCAAAGTCATAAAAACAGTCATAATTCCAATTAGTAGTGACTTTTTTTTCATTAAATCCATCTCCTCTTTTATAGTTTAACAATTGTGTAATCGTTAACAAAAAACTTTATTATAATTAAGCTTAACTACACTACTTAATTTATTTATCGTCATTAAATCTATATTATTTATATGTAAATTGTAAAAATTGTATAATATTCAATTTTTTATTATTAATTTTTTAATTATTTAAAGAATTAATATGTTAAATTTATTTAATTTATTTTTTCATTTTAATTTATTTTGCTAACTCCTTCGAGTTATATAGTAAATACTTTACTCATCCATTACAACAAATTCCTTACTTATTGATGCTACACATATTTTTCTCTTTGTATTACTTATACCTAAAGATATTAGTATTGATTAGCTAGGATAATATTATTGCTAAAAAAATAATGAACCAGCTTACTTAATTTCAGCTGATTCATTTTATTTTTTCTATAGGCTTATTTCCATCTTCTAATGCTATTTTAGTTCCAGCTATAAAGCAAACTCCAAACTCAGCTTTACTAGCATTATTAATAAACTTGCTACTTGTAGTAGCCTCAGTACTAATACCTTTACTAATTAATGTTTCTGCTTCATTATAAATTTTATTACTAAAACTAACACTACCACTTTTGATGTATTTACACTGATTGATGTATTATATTTTTCAATTCTTTTTATTTTTTAGTGATTTTATATCTTTTTTCTATCATATTATATCCTCAGTTTCATTAGCTTTTAAGTGAAACTAATGAAACTAAGATTTCATAGCTTATCAGCTTACATATCTATGCTATCATTGTTTTACTTACGCTTAAAGGTAATAGTATTGATTGGCAAGGACATCCTTTGTCAGATACTTATATCTGTAGAACTGCTAAAAAAATAATGAACCAGCCTACTTAAATTTCAGCTGGTTCATTTCATTTTTTCACTACATTATTACAATTATGCAATGCAACTTTTTATACAGTTATTACTTTCACCCTGTAAAGCTATTAACCTTTTTTATGCAGTTAATCTATTCTTTATTATGCATTCGCTATTAAATATTAGATATCTCTACTACATCACCATCTGATTCTTCTATAAATACCTTAGTTATATTAGGATTATTCTTTTTCAATTTAAAAATTTGAACCTTTGTTAATGGCGGTATAAACTTAATGTGATTTACTTTAAATTGATTATTTAAAATTTTTTCCTCTATTTCTGAAATAAAGTTAGCCCATTCTTTTAAATTAGGATTTTTTAGTTCCTCCCTATTTTCTAAAACTCTATATCCATCAGCGTCATAAAAAATCATTAAAGCAGTCCCTAAATCACAATTCTTATTATTTATTATATTATATGGAATCTCAAAACCATTATCCCAGTTATAATTTCCTGCTATTATATGCAATAACTCAGAATCTATTATACCTTTAATCTCATCTATAGTATCTTTTTTATTTTCACTATAGAGCAATTTACATACATATTCCTTTTTAGAATTATCCATTTGAAATTCTCCTTAACTATTACTTTCTAATTCTACTTAAACTTCTTTCCCACAAGTCTACAGTTGCTCCTTGACTTGGATACAATGGCAACCCGCTTTCTTGTAGTTTTCTTAAATCACTCTGCAAGTCAAAAACCTGCCTTTGAAGTGCATCAACACTCTGATTGACATTCATCTTATTCAATTGATTTGTTACTACATCACTATATACTGAGTGATATCCTCTATGTCTTGACATCGCACTCAATTCAGCATCTGGTGTTCTTAGTAATATACCATTTGTTGCATCATCTAAGTTCATTCCTATTTTCTGAATTATAGGATTACCAGCCATCTCTGCTGGAATTATATGCTGTGCTTGATGTCCTGGCCACTTAGTTGACCTTTTTAACCCCATTGATTCCATTATATTTTTGCCTAGCTTAGTTGAACTTTTACCTGTAACTACACCTGGAGTTCCTGGGATTAATCTTTCAGCTTGTGTAACCCCCTTAGCACTTCCCATACTACAAGTATTATGAACAAGTACTCCAGCATCTGAAACAAAATAAGTATGCCAATTAGAAACTTCAAAGTTATATACCTTTACTGGCTTATTCAACTTTTCTTTATAACTATTAGTTACTTTTGAAGTTTTACCAGAATATAAAAGAACTTTATCTTCTTTTACATAAAGATTTGTAATCTTAGTTGAAAACTTACTTGTTAACTTTTTAAGTATTCATGCATCTTTAAAAATCACTCATAAACCTAGTAATTCAATTAGTTCTTCATATATTCTATCATATCTTACACATTCTTTATAAACTTCTTGATTATGAGTCTATACGTCTCTTCTATCCCTGTTTTGCTGACTCTTAAAGGTGGTGGTATTAATTGTCTAGAAACCCTTTTATCCATTAAATGTATTGGTTTGAATAGTAGAAAATCTTTTAATTCTTATCACTTTCTATTAAAAGAAAATATCGACACTATTGAAGTATCGATATTTCAGTTAAAACTATATTTTCTTTTAATTTATATGAAAATGTGGGTAAGATGATAAAACTTTTTTTAATATTTTTTAATCTCATTAAGTTAAAATGTCTTTCAAAGTTTATCTACCAATCTTCCACCTTTGCCCTTACTCACTGCTTTATTTAGATTATGCATTAAGCCATTTTATTAATATCATTAAATTTATAACTCTTTTCATGTTTTCTTAATTATGCATCTACATAATCACTATTTATGCAGTAATGTGTCCTTAAATTTAACTTCCTAAAGTTGTATTGGTTTATATGCTAGTGCTACATCTACTATTTCTTCAGGAGTAAGTTCTTCTTCATTCCAATATATTAAATCACTTACTTCTGGATGTGGAACATTTCTTTTTACAACTTCTATCATTTTATCAATCTCTTCTTCCGCTCCTTCACATTTTACTATTTTACTCACTAAATTTATCAGTTCTTCTCTTGCTAATTTTTCTAACATATATTTTTCACTCCCTTATTTATTAAAATGGAATCCCTTATCTAATATTTCTTGATGCATTCTTGGAGAAGATATTATTATATTGTCTAAATCATATACTCCTCCACCATTATAAATTGGATTTTTATGATGAAGAATATAACTTGAAATCTTTCCATATTGTTGTGATGCAGAAGCTTTTGGTGCTAATCCTTGACTCATTCTCTTAATATTTGACTTGCTAAATTCGCTTGCATAACTTGAATTAGAATATTCTTCCCAAAAGGTTTTTCTAAATTCATCAAAATTACTGAATTCTCTCCCCATTAAGTTATTAGCAACTTCTTTTGGCACTAGCCCTATGTTACCATTTGAACCTCTCATTGACTTAAGTGGATTTGATAGATTTTCACCACCACTTGCAATTCCTGACACTTTTCTAAGGTCTGCTACCCCCTTAGCACTTCCCATACTACAAGTATTATGAACAAGTACTCCAGCATCTGAAACAAAGTAAGTATGCCAATTAGAAACTTCAAAGTTATATACCTTTACTGGCTTATTTAACTTTTCTTTATAACTATTAGTTACTTTTGAAGTTTTACCAGAAGCTAAAAGAACTTTATCTTCTTCTTTTAGATCTCCTGCTCCTGTCCAACCTTTTCCTACTATCCAGAATGGATGGTCTATTGTAGTACTAATTTAGTTCTAGCTATAAGTCAAACTCTACAATCAGCTTTGCTAGCATTATTAGTGAATTTGCTACTTACACTAGCCTCAGTACTAATACCTTTACTAATTAATGTTTCTGCTTCATTATAAACTTTATTACTAAAACTAACGCTACCACTTTTTGATATATTGTTAGCTACTGCTAACTTTGGCACTTGTTGTGGTATATTAATTTTAATATCACTTGTACATTTTTGTAAACCTTTCTCTATAATGCCTATATCTTTACTTATGTCTTAGTGATAAAAGCAATGGAGAGAGTACATCTATCCATCACATCTAAATAATATTGTTAAATTATAATTCTGACAAAATCAGCTTAAAATCGTCTCCTAATTCTTCCTCTGCTTCTTTAAAAGTTTCAAGGATTTTATCTGCGTAACATCCAAGTCTTTCTTTACTCACTGCATAATTTCTCCATTCAATTTTCATTGGAAGATCTATCCACCCTGTTAAACAATCCCATAACGCGTCTAAATTTTTTCCATAGTATTCCGGAAGTTTCATAATATCCTTAATATATTCATGAAACTGATTCTTATCATTAATTTTTAAACCATCAATAATTATATTCATAATTGAGACTCCTACTTAATTTTAGTAAATGTCCTATAATGGTCAGTTGTTTTATAAATTAATCCATCATTAGAATATAAAATTCTATCACTATCCACGATAACCTGATGTATAGTTAATATCAGCTTCATACCAATTTCTATTTTTTGCATTTGGTAAAAGCCCTTCTTTGTTTCTAAATACATCTCCACCAATACTCTTACCCAAAGCAACATTAGCAAGATTTCCTTTTTTCTGATCCCAGCCTAATCTTCTAGCCTCTGTCTTAGTAATGAAATTATTTGGAAGTTCCCCATTTTTTGCAACATAATTAGAAACATCATCAAAGCTATCAAGAACTTTATTAATGCCCATAGTACTTCCCATGCTACAAGTATTATGAACAAGTACTCCAGCATCTAAAACAAAGTAAGTATGCCAATTAGAAACTTCAAAGTTATATACCTTTACTGGTTTATTTAACTTTTTTTATAACTATTATCTTATAAATATTTATGTATTTCTAAACCTAGTAATTCAATTAGTCCTTACCACATTCTATTATAATCTTCTCATCCATTACAAATTTCATGGTTATCAACTTATATATCTATTCTATACTTATTTTAATTATTCCTAAAGGCATTAGTGTTAATTACCTAGGAACTTCTTTATTGATCCCAATTATTTATCTACTAAAAAAATAATGAACCAGCCTACTTAATTTCAGCTGATTCATTTCATCTTCTCACTACATTATTAATATTGTGTAGTGAAATCTAATCTTAAAATTATTAATTTATCTACACTCTTTTTAAATTCTATTTTATGAAGTTAAATATTTCATATTGTGAATCCAGTAAGCTTTAAAAATATATTATATTAAATCAGATAACATACCAATTGTTACATCTGATTCATGATAAAACTCTATTATCATACTTTCATCTTCTGATAATAACCAAGTATCAAAACTTACAGCTATTACATCATCTAACCTATTTAAGATATTTACCAACTCACTTTTTACTATAGGCATCTCAATATCTCCCCATATGATGTAATACTTTTTATTTCCCTCTATTAGATTTAAATCTGTTAACCTTTTAACTTCTCTTATATTTCTAAACTTATCCCAATTAATTCTTCCCCATGTAGTTAGTGGTATCATATCGTAGAACTTATCTTCTATAGCTAACTTCTCATCACCATTCAATATACATATATTATTACCTAATGCCTCAATACATTCTTCTAATAATGTCATTCTAATCACTCCTTTTATTTATTCAAATGTCTTAATAAAGTTTCAAAAGTCTTTTCATCGCCATCAAAAGGTATTGCTATTTTAGTTGAACTACTTCCTTTACCACCTCTAAAATCTTCAATATTTATATGTGTTCCTTTATTAGTGTCATAATCCAACCTCCATCTTACTTTTCCATCTGCTGATTGCCTTCCAATAATATTTCCATTTCCTTTACTAGACTTTAATCTCCCATACAATGGTTTTGAGTCATATCCTAAGTCTCCTATAATATGAAAAGCTTTATTTCGTGCTTGTTCATATGCTTTAACTCTAGGTAACACTACTTCTCCAGCTTGTGTAACCCCCTTAGCACTTCCCATGCTACAAGTATTATGAACAAGTACTTCAGTATCTGAAACAAAATAAGTATGCCAATTGGCAACTTCAAAGTTATATACCTTTACTGACTTATTTAACTTTTCTTTATAACTATTAGTTATTTTTAAAGTTTTACCAGAAGATAAAAGAACTTTATCTTCTTCTTTTAGCTCTCCTGCTCCCGTCCAGCCCTTTCCTACTATCCAGAATGGATGGTCTATTGTAGTACTAATTTGGGTACCATCTATATCTAGATGAATCAGAGTATCTACTTCTTTTACATAAAGATTTGTTACTTCCTTATATTCTTGTTCTCCTGTATATATGTTTTGAGAAAGTACCTTATCACCTATCTTTATTTTTTCTATAGGCTTATTTCCATCTTCTACTGCTATTTTAGTTCCAGCTATAAAGCAAACTCCAAACTCAGCTTTGCTAGCATTATTAATAAACTTGCTACTTGCGCTAGCCTCAGTACTAATACCTTTACTAATTAATGTTTCTGCTTCATTATAAACTTTATTACTAAAACTAACACTACCGCTTTTTGATATATTATTAGCTACTGCTAACTCTAGTTTTTGATGTATTTATCTTGATTGATGTATTGTATTTTTCAGTTATCTATTCCATTGAATGATTTTATTATTTATTGATTATTACTTTATTTTTTAGTTGATTAGACTTTCTTTATCTTTGTTTATTTTTTATTGAAATAGATTTTTATTTATATATTTCAATTCTTATTCTTTCTTTAGGTTCTTATTCCCCTCTATCCTCCGTTGCAATTTTCTAGTCCCTAACTCCCAATCTCTAGTAATTCTACTCAACGATCTTATCATTATGTTCTATTCTATCAGTTCTTTTTATTTTTTTAGTGCTTTTCTACTACATATTATATGTTACCAATTCCATTAACTTTTAAGTGGAGTTATTAGACCTAGGTTT
Organism: Clostridium sp. ATCC 25772; assembly: GCF_001573875.1. Taxonomy (NCBI): domain Bacteria; kingdom Bacillati; phylum Bacillota; class Clostridia; order Eubacteriales; family Clostridiaceae; genus Clostridium; species Clostridium sp. ATCC 25772. The sequence goes on along the minus strand of NZ_LFRG01000013.1, from coordinate 55,342 downwards.
TCCTAGCTTATCAGGTTACACATCTCTTCTATGCTTGATTTACTAGCTCCTAAAGGTACTATTATTGATTGCATAGGAAATCCTTTATCAGATGCTTATACTTGAGATATTGCTAAAACATCTGATTTTAATAAACTATCCATTTCTATTAAATCAGATGTTTTAACCTTTATTCATCACTTTTTAAATTCAATGCAACTCTTATTCGTAGTCTTTTAAAACTCCGTTTTTCAATGTGTTATCATTGCTTTTTAATATAGTTTTTTGAATTATGTGTTTATAGAATATGTTAGCTATTGAAAAAATAATGAACCAGCTTACTTAATTTCAGCTGATTCATTTCATCTTTTTCAATGCATTATTTAGATTATGCATTAAGTTAATCTTTAAAACTTTCTTCCTAATTATTGCAATCAGAAAGTTAAAACATTTAAGTTTGCAATTCTATTTTTTGAATTTAGTTAAACTAAAATTATGCATTCATTTATAAAAAACATTGTTACACTTCTAAATTTTTAAAAACTTACTTTACATATCTTGTATTAATAATTTTCCTCTTTTTAAATCATCTGAAATAAATGCAAAGGCAGTAGGCGACGCCCCTAAGTTTAGGTAAAATGGAAGAAAATTAGAATTCAATTGCATTAATAACTTCCACTTACCATCCTCTGGCCATTCATCTCCTTGGAAAAAATACGGCACTCCTCCAATTTTATTACCTTCAACCGACTTACAGTAATCACTTTTTTTATCTTCCGAAAGATTTCTAAATACATTTGAATCTATAAACTCAGGGTCTTCTAAGTACTTAAATTTTACATATCCTTCATAAGTTAATCCTGATGAATCAAAAAGTGTTGGTCCATTTTTAAGTCTTTGTGTTTCTAAAAACATCTGTCCTCCTGGTTGTATAATTATTGCATTTTCCCCTTCATCAGGATATACTATGTCTGGGTCGAAAAAGTCATCTTCTGGATTCTCTGCATGTGTTACGAAAATATAAGCCATTTTTTCTTCAATATTTCCGAATAATTTCTTATCTAATGCAACTTGTGCAACGAACATCATTGGTCGATTGTCCCAACCACTACTTATAGGCCATTGAGGTTCAGTTAACCATACTGGCTGCCCTCCAAATTTAGTTACAGGCTCATTTATTGCATCATTGACTCTAATAAATTCTTCAATTTCTATCTTAGGTATCATACCCTTCACCTCTTTACTTAATTTCTATTGTCCAATGTATCTTAGTAACCTCATCACTCATATTTAAAATATCTTTTGCAATTCTATTTGCTTGACCACCTAATATTGAGTTTATACGCCTACTACCTATTCTGGTAACATCTGTAGGCAATCCACCAGTTCTCATGTCTGGTTCATGAAGCCATGCAAATCCATCTGGTGCTGAATCTAGTGTTTTAACATAGGCCCTTCCCTTAGCTTCTAGCCTCACATTGTATGAAGTAATCCTATTTTTTAATCCACTCATACCTTCATTTTCAATTATTCTATTCATTGAATCAACTTGGCCTCTAACTTGATTACCTAGTTCATCTAAATCAGTCACCTTATTACTTTTTACTTTATGAACATATTTTAGTCTTCCTTCATTATCATTTAAGCCCTTAAGCATATTTCCTAGATTATCGCTTGAGGTACCTAGTCCAGTTTCTCCTACCCCCTTAGCACTTCCCATACTACAAGTATTATGAACAAGCACTCCAGCATCTGAAACAAAATAAGTATGCCAATTAGAAACTTCAAAGTTATATACCTTTACTAGCTTATTTAACTTTTCTTTATAACTATTAGTTACTTTTAAAGTTTTACCGGAGGATAAAAGAACTTTATCTCCTTCTTTTAGCTCTCCTGCTCCCGTCCAGCCCTTTCCTACTATCCAGAATGGATGGTCTATTGTAGTACTAATTTGGGTACCATCTATATCTAGATGAATCAGAGTATCTACTTCTTTTACATAAAGATTTGTTACTTCCTTATATTCTTGTTCTCCTGTATATATGTTTTGAGAAAGTACCTTATCACCTATCTTTATTTTTTCTATAGGCTTATTTCCATCTTCTAATGCTATTTTAGTTCCAGCTATAAAGCAAACTCCAAAATCAGCTTTGCTAGCATTATTAATAAACTTGCCACTTGCACTAGCCTCAGTACTAATACCTTTACTAATTAATGTTTCTGCTTCATTATAAATTTTATTACTAAAACTAACACTACCGCTTTTTATGTATTTACACTGATTGATGTATTATATTTTTCAATTCTTTTTATTTTTTAGTGATTTTATATCTTTTTTCTATCATATTATATTCCCAGTTTCATTAACTTTTAAGTGGAATTATTGAGTCTAAGATTTCCTAGCTTATCAGCTTACATATCTATGCTATCATTATTTTACTTACGCTTAAAGGTAATAGTATTGATTGGCAAGGACCTCCTTTGTCAGACACTTATATCTGTAGAACTGCTAAAAAAATAATGAACCAGCCTACTTAAATTTCAGCTGATTCATTTCATCTTTTCACTACATTATTTAGATTATGCAGCTAATACCTATAGTACTATTTAACCAATCATTTTTTATACGACTAGCTTACCCTTTATTATGCATTATACTTTTTTAATACATCGATATCATTCTCATCTAGAACAGCCTTTAACTCATCTTTCTCCAAAATAGCCATATAACCACTTGGCAATGCTAGAGTTTTAATTATTGATGGTCTAATCTTTAATAATTGATATGCATAATACGCTTCTAACTCATCAGTAGCAATTGTTTCATCAACTGGACCAATATACCACCCCGAATCATATTTCTCATGTTCCTTACTTCTTTCTAAGTAAATTTTATCTAGTTTTAGCACTCCTTTGGAACATACTACTTTATCTTGGAATGAAATCATTTCTCCATCTAAATTTAATTTATTTAAAAGAATACTTTGCTCTAATTGTACCCACAATGATATGGTTAGATCATCAGTACTTTCAGTAAATGGATTTCTGTTGTAATCTGGTGCAATTATATTGAATCCCTCGCTATCTTCTACTACTTTAAAGATACTCCATCCTACTTGTACTTTAAAATTATCCTTTAGTTTGTTTAATTCAATATTACCTATTACCTCAATTATTGCTTCTGCTTGTTTACTTAAGTGCTCTTCAGAAGTTACTTTAAATAGCTTACCACCAATATTTTTTTTTATGTTCATCATTACTTTAACCTCTCTTTAATCGCTTTTTGCAATGCAATTCTAGCTGAATTTTCTAGTTTCAACATATTACTTCTTACATCACTTGGAACTTCTCCTAATTTTGAATGTCCTACCCAGTCAGCCCAGCTCTTTGCACCTTTTGATGTATTAGTTGACTTACCTAAACCTATGAAATTATTTTTTAAATTTAGTATTTCTATTTTTTGGCTTTCTGATAATTGAGAAAAACCTGGCATATTAACAATTTCTTTCATAGGTACAATATGGTCTGCTTCAAGAACATTTGTCTCATATCCATAAACAGGATCTACCTTTGGTCCTTTTGGATTTACCATCTTCCTAATCTCATTATTTGGTGTCTTCTTTCTAAGACTACTATATTCTGATTTTGTTATAGCGCTACCAGCCCCATTAGCACTTCCCATGCTACAAGTATTATGAACAAGCACTCCAGCATCTGAAACAAAATAAGTATGCCAATTAGAAACTTCAAAGTTATATACCTTTACTGACTTATTTAACTTTTCTTTATAACTATTTGTTACTTTTAAAGTTTTACCAGAAGATAAAAGAACTTTATCTCCTTCTTTTATCTCTCCTGCTCCTGTCCAGCCTTTTCCTACTATCCAGAATGGATGGTCTATTGTAGTACTATTTTAGTTCCAGTATAAGTCAAACTCTACAATCAGCTTTACTAGCATTATTAATGAATTTGCTACTGTGCTAGCCTCAGTACTAATACCTTTACTAATTAATGTTTCTGCTTCATTATAAACTCTATTACTAAAACTAACACTACCACTTTTTGATATATTGTTAGCTACTGCTAACTTTGGCACTTGTTGTGGTATATTAATTTTAATATCACTTACAGATTTCTGTAATAACTTTTCTATAGCACCTACACTTTTGCTTATATCTTAGGGATAAAATAATTCAAACTATCTATTAATAACATGATGAATAAACTATTAATTTAAGCTTTTATAATGAAAATATTACAATATAATATCACCAAAATTAATAAATAAATTACATTAACTGTTTATATCCCTTATTTAAGATTATAATATTTTATTAGCTTTTGAACCTTTTCTAATGCCTCATTAGAATCTACTAATATATCTGGATGAAATCCATTAAATTCAAACTCGTTACCATATGGTGAAAGGTATAAGTAATTTCCTAGTTGAACTGTTATCGATGAGTTTTTTAGTTTATGATAATATGGGTCACAACATAGATTAGCTCCTGATGTATTTGTTCCAACTAATATTACATTGTCCATATTCATAAGACATTCAATAAAAAATTCCCCTGCGGAAATGGTATTTTTATCTATTAGCACAAATACTATTTTATCATTTGGTATTCTAGGCAGTTCCTTAGAATTTAATGAAGATGATATAAAATATGAAGCTACAAAGGAGTCTGGATAATTAGATTTTTTTAATTCTCTTATTAGACTGCTATTTAAATATGAGTAAGCTCCCCTTGGATTTGCAGAGTAGCCAGAATAACTTTGAATCCAATTAGTACCAGCATCTACAAATCCACCTCTATTTCCACGAAGGTCTATTATTGATACTGGATAATTTTGCATATCAATTGCTGAATTTGCAAAATCATATTGACTTGTATCTTCTTCAGTTGATGTATACATAGCACTCAATTTAGCAATAGGAACATTATCTTCTACTGAATACTCAAAAGGAACATTATTATTTGGTGTAGAAAATTTTACTTCATCTAAAACAATACTTTCATTTAAAGTATCCTTATTATTTGAATAAGTGATATCTGTGTTAATATTTAAAGAAGAATTTTCATACAACATAGCTATACTATATACTAGTTTTCCATTATCATTAATAGTATATTTCATATATTTATCTATATTTTTATCTTTATTTATCTCTTTTATATAATAATGTCTTTTATCTACAATTTTATAATATCCATTTTCATTTTTGAAAAATTCATCTTTATCATATATATAATATGATTTAAATTTATATCTAAAAGGATTTTTATCAGCTAAGGCAAAATGACCATCTTTTATAAATTCTAAATTATTTAATAATAAATTTGAAAAATCTTCAGCTTTAATTGAAGGTTGTACATTTAATGTATTTATTATATTTTCTTTAGCTTCATTAAATACAATATCACCACCAAAATATCCATAAGCTGCATAACAATATCTAAAAAGTTTAAATAAACTGTTTACATCTTCTTCAGCTTCATCATAGGTTATTACTTTTTTTTCATTATATCTTCTTGCAGAATGTAATATTAGATTTTTTTGATAAAAACTTTTTTGATAATCTATAGCTTCCTTAGTTTCTTCTGGAGTAAATATATCTTCTCCATCTTTGAACCACTTTATATACTCGTCCTTTATAGAAGGTGCATTTTTAAATAATTCATTCCTAGATAAATTAATACCTTCTACAAATCTATTAAAATTCTCTTTTTTATTAATTTCTGAATTTTTTTTAATTAAATATACTGCAAATATAATTGACAATATTAAAATTGGAGTTAATGTCTTAATTAACTTTTTTTTCATCACACTAATCCTTTCTAAAAGAATATTATTAAGAAATTCTAATTAACATAAACTAAAATATGTTTATACACATTAATTAAGATTATAATATTTTATTAACTTTTGAACCTTTTCTAATGCCTCATTAGAATCCACTAATACATCTGGATGAAATCCATTAAATTCAAAATCGTCACCGCATGGTGAAATGTATAAGTAATTTCCTATTTGAGTTGTTATCATTGAGTTTTTTAACCTATAATAGTATGTGCCACCACTTAAAGTACCACCACATGTATTTGTTCCAACTAATATTACATTATCCATGTTCATAAGACATTCAATAAAATGTTCTCCTGCTGAGAAAATGGCTTTATCAATTAACACAAATACTAATTTATCATTTGGTATTCTAGATAATAATGTAGGCTTTAATGAATTTGAACCTCCAGAATAATTTGAACCATTATATTTATTAAATTCTCTTATCATATTATTAGATATAGTTGCGTAAGCCCCTCTGTTAGTTGTGTATTCACCAGAATAACTTTGAATCCAAGTAGTACCAGCAGTTAAAAATCCACCTTTATTTCCACGAAGATCTAATATTGATATTGGATAATTTTTCATTTTAAAGCCTGTACCTGGAAAATCAAATTGGCTGTCATCTTCTTCACTAGATGCATGCATAGCTCCTAATTTAGCAATAGGAACATTGTCTTTTATTGAATATTCAAAGGGAATATTCTCTTTTTGAAAATCAAAGGGTAAAATATTTAAAACTAGACTTTCACTAAAACTTTCTTTATCATTTAAATAAACAACATCTGTATTAATAGTTGATGAAACTTCTTCTTGTAAAATAGCTATGCTATATACCAATTTTCCATCATTATTAATTGTATACTTCATATATTTATCTATATTGCTATCTTTATTTATCTCTTTTATATAATAATGTCTTTTATCTACAAGTCTATAATATCCATTACCGTCTTTAAAAAATTCATCTTTGTCATATATATAATATACTTTAAGTTTATTAAAAAACGGATTTTTACTAGCTAATGCAAAATGACCATCTTTTATAAAATTCAAATTATTTAATAATAAATTTGAAAAATCATCAGCTTTAATTGATTGCTGCCCATTTAACACATCCATTATATTTTTTTTAGCTTCATTAAATACAATATCACCACCAAAGTATCCATAAGCCCCATAACCATATCTAAGAAACTTAAATAAACTATCTACATCTTCTTTAGCTTCATCGTAAGTTATTATCTTTTTTTCATTATAAATTATATTAGGATTTAGAATTAAATTTTTATCAAAAAAAAGTTTTTGATACTCTACAAATTCTTTAGTTTCTTCAGGGGTAAATTCATATTCATCACCTAAATTCCAATTTAAATACTCATCCTTTATAGAAGGTGCATCTTTAAATAATTCATTCCTAGATAAATTAATACCTTCTACAAATTTGTTAAAATTCTCTTTTTTATTAATTTCTAAATTCTTTTTAATTAAGTATACTGAGAATATAATTGACAATATTAAGATTGGAGTCAATGTCTTAATTAACTTTTTTTTCATCACACTAATCCTTTCTAATAAGAATATTATTAAGAAATTCTAATTAACATAAGCCAAAATATGTTTATACACATTAATTAAATTTAAAATTATAATATTTAAATATTCACTTTGAATATTCTATTCCTTATTTAAGATTATAATACTTTATTAACTTTTGAACTTTTTCTAATGCCTCATTAGAATCTACTAATATATCTGGATGAAATCCATTAAATTCAAAATCATTACTACATGGTTGAAGGTATAAGCCACTTCCTAATCGAACTGTTATTGATGAGTTTTTAAGTTTATAATAATATGCATTACGAGTTATATTAGCGCCAAGTGTATTTGTTCCAACTAATATTACATTATCCATATTCATAAGACATTCAATGAAATACTCTCCTGAAGAAGCAATTGCTTTATCAATTAATACAAATACTAATTTATCATTTGGTATTCTAGATAATGATGTAGGGGTTGTTGAATATGCATTTGAAATATAGTTACCATTGTATTTTTCGAATTCTTTTATCATATTGTTAGATACACCTGTGCAAGCCCCTCTAATCTCTACAAACCCATCAGAATAACTTTGAATCCAACTAGTACCAGCAGTTACAAATCCACCTTTATTTCCACGAAGATCTAATATTGACACTGGATATTTTTTCATTTCAAAGCCTGTACCTGGGAAATCAAATTGGCTGTCATCTTCTTCACTAGATGCATACATAGCTCCTAATTTAGCAATAGGAACATTGTCTTCTATTGAATATTCAAAAGGAATATTCTCTTTTTGAAAATCAAAGGGTAAAATATTTAAAACTATACTTTCACTAAAATCTTCTTTATCATTTGAATAAACAACATCTGTATTAATAGTTGATGAAACTTCTTCTTGTAAAATAGCTATGCTATATACCAATTTTCCATCATTATTAATTGTATACTTCATATATTTATCTATATTGCTATCTTTATTTATCGCTTTTATATAATAATGTTTTTTATCTACAATTTTATAATATCCATTAGCATCTTTAAAAAATTCATCTTTGTTATATATATAATATATTTGATGTCTAGTGAAAAATGGATTTTTATTAGCTAATGCAAAATGGCAATCTTTTATGAAATTCAAATTATTTAATAATAAATTTGAAAAATCATCAGCTTTAATTGATTGTTGTCCATTTAAAACATCCATTATATTTTCTTTAGCTTCATTAAATACAGTATCACCACCAAAATATCCATAAGCCCCATAACCATATCTAAAAAACTTAAATAAACTATCTACATCTTCTTTAGCTTCATCATAAGTTATTACCTTTTTTTCATTATAAATTATATTAGGATTTAGAATTAAATTTTTATCAAAAAAAAGTTTTTGATACTCTACAAATTCTTTAGTTTCTTCAGGGGTAAATTTATATTCATCACCTAAATGCCAATTTATATACTCATCCTTTATAGAAGGTGCATTTTTAAATAATTCACTTCTAGATAAATTAATACCTTCTACAAATCTATTAAAATTCTCTTTTTTATTAATTTCTGAATTTTTTTTAATTAAATATACTGCAAATATAATTGACAATATTAAGATTGGAGTTAATGTCTTAATTAACTTTTTTTTCATCACACTAATCCTTTCTAAAAGAATATTATTAAGAAATTCTTATTAACATAAGCCAAAATATGTTTATACACATTAATTAAAATTAGAATATTTAAACATTCACTTTAAATATTCTATTTCTTATTTAAGATTGTAATAATTTATTAGTTTTTTAACTTTTTCTAATGCCTCATTAGAATCTACTAATATATCTGGGTGAAATCCATTAAATTCAAAATCATTACTACATGGTTGAAGATATAATCCACTTCCAAATTGAACTGTTATTGATGAGTTTTTAAGTTTATAGTAATATATATTACCAGTTATATTACCGCCACATGTATTTGTCCCAACTAATATTACATTATCCATATTCATAAGACATTCAATAAAAAGCTCTCCTGCTGAAAAAATAGTTTTATCAATTAGCACAAATAGTAATTTATCATTTGGTATTCTAGATAATGATGTAGGGTTTGTTGAATATGCATTTGCAAGGTAACCATAATTATATTTTTCAAATTCTTTTATCATATTATTAGATACACCTGCACAAGCCCCTCTGATTTCTACAAATCCATCAGAATAACTTTTAATCCAGCTAGTCCCAGTGGTTATGAATCCACCTGTATTTCCACGAAGATCTAATATTGATACTGGATAATTTTTCATTTCAAAGCCTGTACCTGGAAAATCAAATTGGCTGTTATCTTCTTCACTATATGCATGCATAGCTCCTAATTTAGCAATAGGAACCTTGTCTTCTATTGAATATTCAAAGGGAATATTCTCTTTTTGAAAATCAAAGGGTAACATATTTAAAACTATACTTTCATTAAAACTTTCTTTATTATTTAAATAAACAACATCCGCATTAATAGTTGATGAAACTTCTTCTTGTAAAATAGCTATGCTATATACCAATTTTCCATCATTGTTAATTGTATGTTTCATATATTTATCTATATTATTATTTTTATTTATCTCTTTTATATAATGATGTTTTTTATCTACAATTTTATAATATCCATTACCGTCTTTAAAAAATTCATCTTTGTCATATATATAATATACTTTAAGTCTATTAAAAAACGGATTTTTACTAGCTAATGCAAAATGACCATCTTTTATAAAATTCAAATTATTTAATAATAAATTTGAAAAATCATCAGCTTTAATTGATTGCTGCCCATTTAACACATCCATTATATTTTTTTTAGCTTCATTAAATACAATATCACCACCAAAGTATCCATAAGCCCCATAACCATATCTAAGAAACTTAAATAAACTATCTACATCTTCTTTAGCTTCATCGTAAGTTATTATCTTTTTTTCATTATAAATTATATTAGGATTTAGCATTAAATTTTTATCATAAAAAAGTTTTTGATACTCTATAAATTCTTTAGTTTCTTCAGGGGTAAATTCATATTCATCACCTAAATACCAATTTATATGCTCATCTTTTATAGATGATGCATTTTCAAATAATTCATTCCTAGATAAATTAATACCTTCTACAAATCTGTTAAAATTCTCTTTTTTATTAATTTGTGAATTTTTTTTAATTAAGTATACTGAAAATATAATTGACAATATTAAAATTGGAGTTAATGTCTTAATTAACTTTTTTTTCATCACACTAATCCTTTCTAAAAGAATATTATTACATTTTATGAAAAACAATCTAAAAAATTCTAATTAATACAAAATAAGATATGTTTATATTTTTATACACTATAGCGTTCCAAGTTGACTTTTAAAATTGTCCATTCCAAAACTTGGATACCTAAAATAGTGAGACATGCTCCGAATCACTTAAAATTCAACACTGTATCTTGTGTGAAAATATTTTAAAGTTATTGAATAAATTTAAATTGGAGCTTGTTTCCCTATATAAAACTTATAATTTTTTCTATATGTATATATTCATCTAAGCTTACTTTCATAATTCAATATACTAAATCAAATCCCTTCCAAATTTGTGCATTTAATTCTTTTAATCTTATAAAAAACAAAAATCTCTAATAAATAAAAATTTATTAGAGACCCTTATTCTATATGGTTACAAGTATCTGCATAGAGCTATTCCAATTTATTTCAATAAAATATTTTTTTGAAAATTTTACAAATTATTTTAGTTAAAAGTTAAGAGTGAATAGTGAACAGTTGTGGTTATTACTATTTACTTCGTTCCTAGTAATTCTCAACGTATATTTTTATAAACTTTCAAATCAAATTATATTGATAGATTTTTTAAAATCATTTTCAGAAAGTGGTTGCCACTTTCATCCTAAATTCATAATTCATAATTCATAATTCTTAACTAAATATATTTGCACTTATTTTTCTCAACTAATAACAAAAATTTCATGTATAAATTTAAGTTCGAAATTGTTTCCCTATATAGGGTTCCACAGTCTTAATTTAAATTAAAATAAAAAAGGATGTTTCAAAATAAAATCCAATTTTATTTGAAACATCCAAATTATAATAAATTTAATTATAAACTTAAATTAACATCTTTTAAATCATCTAATTTATATTCCACTCGACGCTGTAAGCAATCCATATTTTTAAGTTTAACATTATTTATTTTTGCAGTAGCTAATAACTCTCTTTTTAAATTTAATATACTTTTATTATAGTTTTCATTTTTAACAATATCAGCTATATAATCAATATATTTAACTTCATAACTTTTACATAATGCTGATGCTAATACTCCTCTCATGGTTTTTGTATTTTCTTTTTCAAGCAATTTAAAACATGTTTTTGCTGAAAAATCTGTTTTAATACTCTCAAATACCATGGAAACATATAGCCTAATTGAAGTATTATTACATTCTAACATTTTTTTATAAACAGCTTGTATAACTGTATCTCCACCAATTTTACTTAAAGCTTCTCCTATAACTTCGTTAGTTAAATCATCATTTTCTTTTAATTTTGAAATTAAAATATCTATACAACTTTTATCCCTTAATTCACCTAATATATAAACTAAATAAATTACATAATACTTGCTATTTTCATTTTTTAATTCCTTGATAATATACTCCAAATTTAAATCTTCTCTATCACTTAAAATTTTACCTATATTTATTCCTTTATCATAATCAAAATCATTTTCTTTTCTTTCTTCATTGTTATTTGCCAAATCTTTTAATTGTTTTAATAAGTTTTCAGTTGAACATTCATCTAAAGTTTTTAATTTATTATAATGCTCAAACAATTCCAAACTACTATCCTTATTAATAAAAAATTTTTTTTCTTGTATTTTATCATAAAAACTTTCTATAACATCAATTCCTTGTTTAATTGTTAATGTCACTATGTTATTTTTAAAATATATATCTTCACCATAATCTAAATTCATTAGTTTATTAATTTGAGTTTCGTTAATATTTAAATTTTCACAATTAGCCATTAAATAATTTCTTTCAAAAGAATCATCATACTTTCTTACGGCATCAATAACCCTATCAACAACCTCACTATCCCTAGAGTAACTCTCATTAAAATAACTTAATGCTGCACATCTAACAATAAAATCATTAGAGTTAATTAAATCTTTCATATAATTGTCATTTACCATTAAAATGCACTCCCTTCTAACTATTAAATAAATTTGGTTATTTTACAAACTAATGTAAATATTTTGTAATCATTTACATTAGTATACTATATGTTTGTTAATATATTGTAAACAACATGTAAATCTTGTAAATTATTTCAGCCTATATATTTATCTTCTATTTTTTAGAGATATAGGGAAACAAGCTCGAATTTAAATTTATTTAATAACTTTAAAATATTTTTATACAAAATGTAGTGTTGAATTCTAAGCGATTCAGAGCATGTCTCACTATTTGGGGTATCCAAGTTTTGGAATGGATAATTTTAAAAGTCAACTTGGAACCCTATATAGGGAAACAAGCTCGAATTTAAATTTATTCAATAACTTTAAAATATTTTTATACAAAATGTAGTGTTGAATTCTAAGCGATTCAGAGCATGTCTCACTATTTGGGGTATCCAAGTTTTGGAATGAACAATTTTAAAAATCAACTTGAAACTCTATAAAATGCACAAATAAATTAAAGTTTTATTAACCTTATTAATAAAACTTTAATTTATTTGTATATTTTTAATTGAATATATATTACAATTATTATATATAGGGTTGCAAGTTTACTTGCTAAATTATTCTTTTCAAGACTTACAACACCATATGATTATCTAGATTTAATTAAATTTAATTTAATATAAGTGTATTGGAGGAGATTATTTTGAAACAAAATAGACTTAACAAAGTTATAGAAGGAATGAATGATAGGAAAATAACTCAACTGCTAATATCTGACCCAGCAGCTATTTTTTATTTAACTGGAAAGTGGATTCATCCTGGTGAAAGATTGTTAGCACTATATTTAAATATTAATGGGGATCATAGACTATTTATAAATAAACTATTCCCTGTACAGGAAGACTTAGGTGTTGAAAAAGTTTGGTTTGACGATAATAATGATGCCGTAGAAATAATAAATAACTACATAGACAAAGATAAAACTTTAGGTGTTGACAAAAATTGGCCTGCTCGTTTCCTTTTAAGACTTATGGAGCTTAAAGGCGATTCTAACATAGTAAATGGTTCTATAATAATTGATACTTGTAGAATGTTTAAAGATGATGAAGAAAGAGACCTAATGAGAGCATCTTCTAAAATTAACGATATGGCTATGAAAAAAATACAAACTTATATAAAAGATGGACTTAGCGAAAAGCAAATGGCTTCAAAGCTTTTGGAAATATATGAAAATCTTGGAGCTGAAGGTTTTTCATTTGACCCTATAATAGCTTATGGAGCAAATGGCGCAGATCCACATCATGGTAATGATAATTCTATGGTTAAAGAGGGAGATTCCATAATTATAGATATGGGATGTGTAAAAGATTCCTATTGTTCTGACATGACAAGAACTGTATTTTATAAGAATGTACCACCAAAATCTAAAGAAGTATTTGAAACAGTACTTGAAGCTAATAAAAAAGCTATATCAATAATTAAACCTGGAGTAAGATTTTGTGATATAGATAAGGCTGCTAGAGATTATATTGATTCTAAAGGTTATGGAAAATACTTTACTCATAGAACTGGTCATTCAATTGGACTTGAAGTTCATGACCTTGGTGATGTCTCTTCTGTTAACACTAATGCTGTTCAACCAGGAATGATATTTTCAATTGAACCTGGAATATATATTCCAGGTGAAGTCGGAGTGAGAATAGAAGATTTAGTTCTAGTTACAAAAGATGGTTGTGAAATATTAAATGAATTTAATAAAGAATTAGTAGTTATAGAATAGTTTTTAATGTACTATCTCAAAATAGATCTTATTATTTTGGGATAGTACATTTTCATTTATATAATATAAATTTAATTAAATTTATTATTTAAAGCCATAAATTATACACTAACATAAATGTATTCACATATTATATTATGTAAAGTATCTTATATACAAAATGTACTCATATAAAAGAGGTGCAAATTATGAAAATTGGGGGAAGATCTGGTCATAACCCATTGGCTCCAGGTGCTAGTGGTATAATTGATGAAACTACTGAGGCTAGAAAGATATTCTTATATTCTAAAAAATATTTGGAAAAATCTCATCAATTTATAGATTGTTATCCTGGAAATATGAATGATGCTAGTGTAGAATTAATGTGGGGTATAAATAAAGCTAATTCATCAAATGTAGATTTTTTCTATTCTATTCATTTAAATAAAGCATACGATTCATACAACGGAGCTATTGGTTCAGAAATTTGGGTTTATCCAAATTGTAGCCAAGCTACTAAAGATAAAGCTAATAGAATCTTAAGTAATTTTCAAAAACTTGGCTTTATTAATAGAGGCATTAAATTTTCAACTGAGCTTGCAGAGCTCAATTCCACTTCTATGGAAGCCATGATAATAGAATGTTTTTTCTGTGAAGCAACAAAAGATGTTGAATTATATAAAAAATTTGGTGAAGATAAATTAGGTTTTGCTATAGCAAATGGAATTGATCCTACAATACAAAACTCTACACCAATACCTGAGGTGAATAAAGTGAAAAACTTAATTATATATAATAATGATATAGATAAAAGAGCTGCAGAATATTTAGCTGATTTTCTACTTTCTCCTGTAGTAAGAGAAAGTAATTATAACGCCACTACAATGCCTGCTGAAAAAATCTTTGTAGTTGGTGGTGGTGTAAAAACTAAAGGTGATATTAGATTAGAAGGCAGCGATAGATATGAAACTATAAAAGCTGTTTTAAAATATATGAATAAATTATAAAGTTTTATTTAAAATAGGAATGGATATATGTCCATTCCTATTTTTTTATAAATACCTTATTAATAAGAATATTGATTATTCAAATTTTTTTGCTAATATGTTGTTAATATATTATAATTAATGTATTTTATAAAAAATATAATTGAAATATAATTTATTTAGGAGGAATATAAAATGAATAATTTCCAAGAAACATTAATGAAATATGCAGATCTTGCAGTTTGTGTTGGTATAAACATACAAAAAAATCAAACTTTAGTTGTTAATTCCCCTATTGAATGTGCTGAATTTGCAAGAGCTATATCTGAGTCTGCTTATAAACATGGTGCTAGAAATGTTATAATTAAATGGAATGATGAAAAAGCATCTTTAATAAAATTTTTAAATGCTCCAGAAGAAGTATTTAACGAATTTTCTAAATTTGAAGCTGATGAACTTGAAGATTTAGCAAAAAATAATGCTGCATTTTTAAGTATATACGCACAAGACCCTGAAATTTTAAAACCTGTAGAGCCTTCTAGAATAGCGTCTGCTAGCAAAGCCCGTTCATTAGCTACTAAAGCTTTTAGAGAATATACTATGAGTAGCACTGTTGCATGGAATGTAGTGTCTGTTCCTACAGAAGCATGGGCTAAAAAAGTATTTCCTGAAGTTTCACCAAAAGAAGCTGTTGAAAAATTATGGGAAGCTATATTTAAAATAGTAAGAGTTGATAAAAATAATCCTGTTGCTGCTTGGAATGAACACCTAAAAACTCTTGAAAAAAGTACAGCATTTCTAAATGAAAAGAAATTCAAAAAATTACATTATAAATCAAGCATCACCAACCTTACTGTAGAACTTCCTGAAAATCACATTTGGTCTGGTGGCGGAGAATACAATGGTAAAAACACTTTTTTTGTTGCTAATATGCCAACTGAAGAAGTTTTTACGCTACCGCTTAAAACAGGTGTTAATGGAACTGTAACTAGTACTAAACCCCTTAATTATGGTGGAAACTTAATTAATGATTTTGCTTTAACTTTTAAAGATGGAAAAGTTGTTGATTTTACAGCAAAAGAAGGTTATGAAACATTAAAAAAATTATTAGATACAGATGAAGGTGCTCGTTATTTAGGTGAAGTTGCATTAGTTCCTTTTGATTCTCCAATTTCTAATTCAAATACAGTATTTTATAATACATTATTTGATGAAAATGCTTCATGTCATTTAGCATTTGGAAATGGTTATCCTACATGTTTAGAAAATGGTACTGAAATGTCCGAAGAAGAATTTAAAAATGCTGGTGGTAATACCTCTTTAACTCATGTTGACTTTATGATAGGATCAAGTGATCTTGATATAATTGGAATAACTAACGAAGATGAAGAATTTTATATATTTAAAAATGGGAACTGGGCATTTTAGTAAAAAATAAAATTTCAAAGGGAGTATCTCTAAATGATGAGACTCCTTTTTTTGTATTTTACCATTAAAATTTAATAGTACTTTTTTTATTATTTTTATAATATGAATATTTATATAAGGCATACAAAAATATCAAGTTAAAATTGTTACACTATATTTTCTGTATGACAGCGAATTTTATTGATGTAGCATAAGGAAATTAGTCTAGTATCACTTGTTATTTTTTAAATATGCTTAAGTATTTTTTTATGAGGTAATTATGAATAATAATAAATTCGACTGGTACGTTCTTGATAATGCAGGCAAATTATATCCCTCAATAATGTCTTGGAGGGTTACTACTGTTTTTAGAATTTCTGCTACTTTAACTGTTGATATAGAACCAAAAATATTACAAAGGGCTTTAAACAAAACAATCAATAAATTTCCTTTTTTTAAAGTCAACTTAAAGCCAGGATTATTTTGGTATTATTTTGACTATGTAAACTTTTTTCCTACAATTGAAAAAGAAACCTATTATCCTTGCACTGGAATGGAACTTAAAAAGAAAGGTAACTTTCCCTTTAAAATTTTATATTATAACAAAAAAATTTCTTTAGAATTTTCTCATTGTATTACTGATGGTCATGGCGCATTAATATTTATGAAAAGTTTACTATATGAATATTTTTCTTTTAAAAACATTATAAAAGAAACAAAGGAAATCAATAATTACTCTTCTAATTTATTTTTTGAAGATTCCTTTAAAAAACATTTTAATCCAGATATACCTAGTCCATCACCACTACCTTTTGCTTTCCATTTCCCTATGGAGCTAGACTCTAAAGGTATATATTATATAGTTACAGGTTCTCTTCCTTTAGACAAAGTACTTAGTATTTGCAAATCTAAAAATGCCACTGTTACAGAATTTTTCTTAGCAGTATATTTTGATACAATACTAGATTATATTAAATTGTTAGAAAGATTTGATTTACCATTTAAAAAATCACCTATAATACTAAATGTACCAGTAAATCTTAGAAAAATTTATAATTCTAAAACTCTTAGAAATTTTTTTATTTCTATAACACCAATGATTGATCCAAGATTAGGTGAATATACTTTTGATGAGCTTTTAACCTATATTAAAAGTTATATGTATATTAATACTGATAAAAAACAGATTAATCAACATATTAGCAAAAATGTTAAAACAGAACTTTTCTTTTTAAATAGAGCAGTTCCTCTTATATTTAAAAATTTATTTTTACCTATTGCTTATAGCACCTTTGCTGAGGGACATTATACCAGTGGCCTTTCCAATTTAGGTAAAATAACTATTCCTAAGGAACTGTATCCTTATATAGAGAAATTTGAAGCATATCCTCCACCAAGTGAAGGTAATAAAATTAAACTTGTTTTATTAAGTTTCAAAAAAACTCTTTATATAACTTTTGGGAAAGTAACCACAGATTCAAATATTGAAAGAATATTTTTTAATAAACTTAGAAAAATGGGCATACCTATAAAAATAGAAACTAATTAATATGAATATATATTTCTATATTAAGATTTACTGGAGGTGTTAATAGTTGTCTTATTGTCCTAAATGTGGTGTGGAAGTTAACTCTAATGCGAAAAAATGTCCTCTATGTAAGTTTTCTTTACCTTACATAGATACAAATTCTTCAGAAAGTTTTTCTGATAGTTTTCCTAATGCAATTAATATTTATAATAAAAAAGTTAAAGAATTTAAAAAAATACTTTTTTCTATAATTAAAGCATTTTGTATATGTAGCATGTTTATAACCTTATTTTGCAATTTTTATATTTCTGGAAAACTTACTTGGTCAAAATACTCTACAGTTTGTATAGTTGCAGCTATGTTTTATTTTTATCTAATGCTAGATTTACAATGGAAGTTTAAAAATTTTATAATAGGATTTGGTTTAAATACTTTTATATTAATATTATTATTAGATATTTTTGATGGTAAGTTATCTTGGTCTATAAAATTAGGACTTCCTTTTATAGTAATGACTATATGTCTTTTATCCATATGCTATGAAGTTTTTAGAATTGCTAAACATAAATATTTTAATGTAGCGGGATACACTTTAATTGCCTTATCCTTATATTGTATTGGAATTGATGGTTTTGTATCTTTAACTTTATATAACTTATTTAAATTAAGATGGTCTTTATTAGTGACTATAGTTTTATTACCTCTAGGCTTAGTGCTTATATATATACATCATAAATTACCTGTTGAATATAAAATTAAATTGAAGAAAAAACTTCATATATAATTAAATTCCAATTAAATCGATATACTATAAATAATACTATTAATTATTTATAGCATAAAAAGTCATTTAAAACTTAATTTTTTGAAAAATTAATCTACTATTTAAATGATTGATGCTATAATTAAATTAGTTTTAAATTTGGGTTTATTGAAAGAGGTTTATTTATGAAAAAAAAATCAAAATCAAACTGGTACCCTTTAGATAATGCAGGAAAATTATACCCTTCCATAATGTCTTGGAGGGTAAGTACAATCTTTAGAATTTCTTCAACCTTAACAGAATATGTAGATTCTACTTTGCTTCAACAAGCCTTAAATCTAGTTATTAAACGTTTCCCTTATTTTCAAGTAAATTTAAGACCAGGATTGTTTTGGTATTATTTTGATCATACAAAAAAAACACCAAAGGTTGAAGAAGAAAAATACTATCCTTGTATTCGTTTAGAGCTTAAAAAAAAGGGTACCTTTCCTTTTAGAGTAATATACTATAAAAAAAGAATATCTGTTGAATTTTCACATAGTATAACAGATGGTACCGGTGGAATAATATTTTTACAAAGCCTTTTAAAAGAATATTTTAAACTTAAAAAAATAAATTTTATAGATGAAGATACATCTTTTTTTAATTATAATGATGTTCCAAAAGAAGAAGAATTTGAAGACTCCTTCAAAAGATACCTTAATAAGACTACGCCACCACCTTATAGATTACCAAAGGCATTTCATTTTCCTATGCCTTTAGATACTAAAGGTGTATACCATATAGTAACAGGAATACTCCCTGTTAAAAACATATTAGAAATTTCCAAAAGCCATGGTGTAACTCTTACAGAATTTATCATAGCGGTTTATTTTGATACTATATTAGATTACATAAAGGAGTTAAAAAAGGAAAATCCTAAAATAAAATTGAATCCAATAATTTTAAATGTACCAGTTAGTTTAAGAAAATTATATGATTCAAAAACACTTAGAAACTTTTTTATATCTGTAACTCCTATGATAGATCCTAGACTTTTAGATTATAGTTTTGATGAAATATTAACTTATGTTCATCAATATATGAAAGAAAAAACTCACAAACGTTTTATTGATCAGCAAATAACCAAAAATATTAAAAGTGAGTTAAGTTTTTTAAATCGTTCTACACCTCTTTTTATTAAGAATTTAGTATTGCCTATTGCTTATAGCAGACTTGGTGAAGGTAGTTACACCAGTGGAATATCTAATGTTGGTAAGATAACTATGCCTAAAGAGCTTGAACCACTTATAGAGCGTTTTGAAGCATATCCTCCTCCTAGTGAAGGTAATAAAATAAAAATTGTTATGGCTAGTTATAAAGACAATCTTTATATAACTTTTGGAAAAGTAACTTACGATAAAACTATAGAAAAACTTTTTTTTAGGAAACTACGTAAAATGGGTATAGTTTCTAAAATTGAAACAAATAACAGCTTTATACATAAATAAGATTAAAGGAGGTATTTTCTTTTATGCCTTATTGTCCAAAATGTGGTGTAGAAGTAGAGTATACTTTAAAAGAGTGTCCTCTTTGTGAATTCTCTATACCAAATATAATTCCAGATATTCAAATTGAAGAAGAAAATAAGTTTCCTAATGCTACTAACATTTATCCTTCAAAGCATGAGCAACTTAAAAAAGTAATATTTTCAGTATTATTAGCTATTTCTATATGTGGTATATTTATAGCTACTCTGCAAAACATATATTTTTCTAAAACTATTACTTGGTCAAGATATAGCACTGTAAGTATTTTATCTGGAATAATTTACTTATATATAATACTTAAAACTAACTTATCTTTAGATAAATTTATAAAATCAATGGCCACTAATACTTTTTTTTTAATTCTTTTATTAGATATTGTTGATGGTGAACTATATTGGTCTATTACTTTTGGATTACCTTGTATTTTCTTAGCTACAATATTTATACTGTCTCTTGTAAAATTAATTAGAATAAGTAGAAATCCAGGATTTAATATAGCTGCATATATTATTTTTCTTTTAACTTTATATTCTTTAGCCATTGACACACTAATATGTCTAAACTATAAAGAATCTATAATATTAACTTGGTCAATAATAATTGCCTTTATAGGATTTCCTTTATCTATTGCTTTATTATACATACATTATAAATTACCAGAACAATATAAAGAAAAGTTTAGAAAAAAATTTCATATATAATTGTTTTAATATACCTTTAAATAATATTTTTTATTTAAAGGTTTTTTATTTCTAACTTTTTAACTTATATTTTTGTTTTTTATTACATATGTCAATAATTTTTACCATTTATTGTATTATTTTTCTTTTAATATTCTTGAATTTATTTATATTTAAAGGATATTTTTGAAATAGATTTTACTTTTTCTCAAAACAACTTTTTATTGATTAAATATTGTGTTTTTTTTGAATTTTGTATTTATTTTGTTAAATTTTAGGAGTATAATAATAATCGAAGTTAAAAATATCTATTTAATCTTAGGAGGATTTTAAAATGAAAAAAGTTCTTTCAATCGTATTATCAGTAATGTTAACATTATCTTTAGTTGCTTGTGGTGGAAACAACGCTACTGAGAACAAAACTGAAGGAAATAACACAAAGGTAGAAGACACTAATAAAAAAGATGACACTAAAAAAGATGACACTAAGGATGCAAATGCAAACAAAGATAAAGATACAAATAAAAAAGAAGAAACTAAACAAAACTAATATTATTTATTCTTAATTATTTAGTTTTAAATAAAAAAGAAAGAGTATAAATTTTCTCTTTCTTTTTTATTTTATACATAACTAAAAAAGAAAGGTTGCTAAATAATGATATTTATAAATCACAATAACATAAACCCATATTTTAATCATTCTGCTGAAGAATATATTTTAAAGACTTTAGATAATGATTGTTTTATGTTATGGCAAAATGAGCCTTGCATACTTATTGGTAGAAATCAAAACGCATTTGCTGAAATAAATGAAGATTATGTAAGTAATAATAATATTAAAGTAGTTCGAAGACTTACTGGTGGTGGTGCAGTTTTCAATGATTTAGGAAACATAAATTTTTCTTTTATTTCTCAAAATACTGGTGATGTTACTTCTAACTTTAAAAAATTCACTCTTCCTATAATTAAATCTCTTCATAGTCTAGGGATAGATGCTAAATTTTCAGGAAGAAATGATTTGGTTATAGATGAAAAAAAATTTTCAGGTAATGCTCAATATTATTATAAAAACAAAGTTCTTCATCATGGTACACTTTTGTTTTCAAGCTCTATAGTAAACTTATCTTCAGCTTTAAATGTAAATCCTTTAAAATTTAAGCATAAAAGTGTATCTTCAGTTAAATCAAGAGTTACTAATATTTCTGATTACCTTAAAGAAAATATGACTGTGCTTAATTTTAAAAACTATGTATTAAATTTTGTTATGAATGAATTTAATGAAAAAAAACTATATTTTTTTGATGATACAGCTTTAAAAGAAATTAATAATATTATGAATACACGTTTTGCCACACATGAATGGAATTTTGGTAAAAACTCTAAATATAAATACTCAAAAGAAAAAAGATTTAGTGGGGGAACTATTGAAGTTAATTTTAATATTGAAAAAGGAATTATTAAGGATTTAAAGTTTTATGGAGACTTTTTCTTCACAAGAAATATTGAATATCTAGAAAGCAAACTTATTGACAAACCGTATAATTCAACTATATTAAGTGCTGTACTAAACTCATTTAATATAGAAGATTATATAAAAGGTATATCAAATAAAGATTTAATTAATCTTATGTTTTAGTATAACAATTATTTTATTAAGTTGTGGAGGTATTTTTATGTATAAAAGAAAACCAGATTGGTTAAAAGTAAAATTAGAACATAGTGATAATTTTAAAAAAGTACAAGCCTTAACCCGCTCATTATCTTTAAATACTGTATGCACAGAAGCTAATTGCCCAAATAGATTAGAATGTCATAATAAAGGAACTGCAACATTTATGATTTTAGGTAATACCTGCACTAGAAATTGTAGATTTTGTAATGTAACATCTGGAACTCCATCAGATGTAGATCCTCTTGAGCCTATGCATATAGCAGAAGCTATTCAAAAACTTAATTTAAAACATGCAGTTATAACTTCTGTAACTAGAGATGATTTAGTTGATGGTGGAGCTTCTCACTTTGCTAATGTCATAAAATGTATTCGAAAGCTTAATCCATCTACTACAATTGAAGTTCTTATACCTGATTTAAGAGGAAATTGGAACGGATTGAAAACAATTACAGATGCAAAGCCTGAAATTTTAAATCATAATATAGAAACTGTTCCAAGTTTATATAATACTGTAAGACCTCAAGCAATTTATTCACGTTCTTTAGAACTTTTAAAAATGGTAAAAAAATTAGATCCTAATATTTTAACTAAATCTGGTTTTATGCTAGGTTTAGGTGAAAATGATGATGAGGTAATATCTTTATTAAAAGATTTAAAATCTTATGAATGTGATATTGTTACAATCGGTCAATACCTTCAACCCTCTAAAAACCATGTTGAATTGGTAGAATATGTTCATCCAGATAAATTTAACAAATTCAAAGACATAGGTATGAATATGGGGTTTCGTTATATAGCATCAGCTCCTTTAGTTAGAAGTTCGTATAATGCCGCTGAAGCTTTAGAATGTAAAGTCTTATAATTTTTAAGCAACATAAAAAGCAGTGTCCTATTTGGTTATAGAACACTGCTTTTTATATTATTTCAGCTTCTTTTCTACAAATCTAAGAGCAAAAATATCTATGATAATTACTATTAGAAAAAATAACATCCAAAATATCGATTGCTTATAAGCAGAAATTAACATACATATCATAAATAAAGGTATTTCAAAATTGAATGCTATTTTAAAATATCTTAAGGTTTTTCTATCCATTTTAAGTACATCTCCTAAAGCATATATATGCTATTTACTATTTTTCCTTAGATTAATTAAGTTTTTTTATTTTAAGTATTTATAAATTATCTTTATATAACTTATCCATAAAAAATACTTTCTTCCTTTATTCCTCATAGTATATATTTGTTATACTACTTTTTCAATCACTAGTAAAGTTTATTTTAATCATCTAAACTCTTATACATAAACCACGAAGATAGCTTACATATATTTTCTTCTTTAATTCTCTCCTCTGTAACTTCTTCACTACCTCCAATTAAAACTTTATTTCCTATAATCTTATTATTGGGCCAATTTGCTGGTGTAAATAAATGCTTTTCACTAGCTATTTGTAAACTTTTAACTATTCTTATTATTTCATCTATATTTCTACCAATTTCTTTAGGATATTCTAATATAGTTCTTACAGTGCCTTTAAAATCTACTATAACTACTGATCTCGCTGTTGTTGTGTCCTTTTGTTCATCTCTTATCATTCCTAATTGTTTAGATATTTCTTTATTGCTATCATCTATTATTGGAAATTTAATCTCTACATTTAAATTTTCTTTTATCCATAAAATCCAATTTTTATGTTCTTCGATGGTATCAACACTTAACCCTACAAGTTCAGTATTCAACATTTTAAACTTCTCTATCTTTTCTTGAAACGCTACAAATTCTGTTGTGCAAACAGGAGTAAAATCTGATGGGTGACTAAAAAACACAAACCATTTTCCACTAAAATCATCTGGCAAATTCATCTTCCCTTTTGTAGTAACAACATTCATTTTAGGAAATTTATCTCTTACTAATAACTTCATATAAACTTGAGTTTATAAATAAACTCATCCCCCTTTTCTCTAAATTTTCTGATTTTATTATATCACACATATACTTTTTTCAAAAATGTTCAATTACAGTTATATTTTTCTTTATATATTTACCTTATCTATTTATAAATTTTATTGTAAAATAAAAAAATATCTCAAGATAAATTCTATCTTGAGATATCATTTCATATTACCTATGCTTATAGTACTTGCTTATATATGGTGATGTCATAGCTTGAAGCAAACATCCATACTTAACATCAAAATCCACTATATCCCCAACCCTATAATCTTTCATATTTTCAGTCAAATCTAATATTAAATGATCACTACTTGCTCCTAAAATCTTTATTTTTTCATCCCTAGGACTCATAGCATCTACCTTTATATCTTGCCTTCCTATAGCTAATATAGCTCTTTTCATAATACCTACATCTTCAAAATGTGGTTCTTCACCAAAAGCATTTAATCCTATAGTCCCCTTAGGAACAGACGGTTTATTTTTTATTTCTACTATCTCTCCTTTTAATGTAAACACATCTTGGAAAGTATTATCAATCTTATTTGCAAAAGATGACTCTGTCCCTAATATAATGCCTTCACCTATTCTAAGTTGATTTATTCCATTAGGTATCTGACCATTTATAACCATATATAAACTACTAGAATTTCCACCTGATATTATTGGAAGTTCAATGTCTAATATTTTTTCTAGCTTGTCCCTTAACTCAACTAACTTACTAAGATTATCTTCATCTGGCAATACGCCACCATAACAAGTTAAATTAGTTCCAACACCTATTAGTTTTATATTAGGAAGCTTTAATATTTCTTTAACTGTATCTAATAAATCTAATTCTAATACACCTTCTCTTAAATCTCCTAAATCTATCATAAGTATAATATTGTGTATTTTTTTTGCTCTTTTTGCTGCTTTTGATAATTTCTCTATGACCTTTAATTCAGAATTTAAACTTACATCAGAATACTTAACAACATTAACTGCATCACTTTCCATGGGTATTCTTACTAAATATTTTTCACAATTTAGCTCAGCGACACCTCTCAAGTTCTGAATTCTTGCATCTCCTATTGTTTTAATTCCAGCTTCAACCATAGCATTAACTATAGGCTTTTTTGCACAAAACCCTTTTGTTATAGCAACTACTTCTATTCCTTGATTATTGCATAATTTCAAAATTGTCTTGCAATTATGTGCTAACTTATTCAAATCTACTTCTATACAAGGATAACTTCTTCGCATATTCCCACAACCCCCTATTTAAAGCCTTGTTAAAACATATTATGTCTTTTTAATAATATGTCTTACGTATAACTATATAATTTTTTTAGATAAATTAAATTCCTTTATCATTTTAATCAAAATATTTAGAATTTATAATTTATTATTAGTATAATAATACCATTAAATCACATTATTTCATAGCTGTTATACTATCATTCTGCATATTTTTTGAAGGATATCTTGCCCATAACACAATTTCATTTACATATATATTAAAGAAAAATTTAAATATTACATGTAATTGATAGATAGTGAAGAGTATTTTTAGGTTTATCTTTCAACGATAAAATTAACATAATTTCAAATAAAATATCTGTTCAATTTTATTTAACTCTCCACTATCTAATTTATATACTGCATTATTATTGTTAAATTTAAAAAGATAATTTTTAAAAATTTATTTACTTTTTAATTATGCTATTTTATTATTATTTTCCTCTTTTTCATTATATATCAAATCAACATCTTCTAATTTTATTACTTTAGTCTTATTTTTAATTTTATATCCAACGTATAAAATTAGGAATAATGGTAATCCAATATAGGATGCTATCAAGCCTTGCCAATCTATTGTATCCCCACTTAAATAGCTATATCCTTGTCCTATTATTATTATTACACACATTACCAATGCAATAATTGGCCCTAGTGGATATAATTTAGCTTTATATTTTAAATCAGATAATTTTTTATCTTGTACTATATAGGCTTTTCTAAACCTATAGTGACAAAGTGCAATGCCTACCCAAGCTATAAATCCGGCTAATCCTGATGCTGCTACTAACCATACATAAACTGTATTTTCTGCAAAAGCTCCTGTTAAAAAACATATTGATGCAATAGCAGTAGTTAATACTATAGCATTAACAGGAACTCCTTTTGAATTAGTTTTTGCAAAAGCTTTTGGTGCCATTCCATCCTTAGCCATAGCATGTAACATTCTACTTGATGCATACATTCCTGAATTTCCTGCTGATAATATTGATGTTAAAATTACAGCATTCATTATTGATGCAGCCATAGGTATTCCTGCTCTTTCAAAAACAACAGTAAAGGCACTTTGTTCTACTCCTAATTCAGTATAAGGTATTATAGCTCCAATAATAACAATAGTTCCTAAATAAAATATTAATATTCTCCAAAATATAGTACTTACTGCCTTAGGTATAGTTTTCTCTGGATTTTCACTTTCAGCTGCTGCTACCCCAACAAGTTCTGTTCCTTGAAAGGCAAATCCAGCCAATAAAAAAATCATAAATATTGAATTTTTACCTCCAACAAAAGGCCCTCCATTTGAAGTAAAGTTTTCAAATCCTATCCTTTCCCCACCTATTACTCCTAAAATAGTTAAAACTCCAATTATCAAAAATATTATTACTGTAACAATTTTTATACTAGCAAACCAATATTCTGATTCTCCAAAAGCTTTAGAAGATAACAAGTTCAATCCTACTATTATAGTTAAAAATATAATACTCCATATAACTGGCTTTACATCTGGAAACCAATATTTCATTATCAACCCACCAGCTACCATTTCTGCTGCTATCGTTATTGCCCAGTTATACCAATAATTCCAACCAAGTGCAAATCCCAATGATGGGTCTATAAATTTTGTTGCATAAGCACTAAAGGAACCAGATATAGGCATATATGTAGCCATTTCCCCCAAACTAGTAATTAAAAAATATACCATAACTCCAATTAACCCATACGCTATTAGTGCGCCTCCTGGACCTGCCTTATGTATGGTATCTCCCATTGCAAGAAATATACCTGTACCTATGGCACCTCCCATTGCAATCATGTTTAGATGTCGTGATTTTAAACCTCTTTGTAACTCTTCATTGTTTTGCATTACTATTCCTCCTTATGGGCATTTTATTAGGTAATCCATAATAACTGCTCAATTATTAATTCCCATAAGTAATTAACCAAGATACATCCACATTGAATAAACTGAATAATTATTCATATTCTAAAAAAACAAAAAAACCATAAGCATATACTTATGGCTTCGAATTCTTTTTAAAAATAATCTTCAAAGTTTATAAAGTAATAGCCCTCCACAAAATATTTTGTGACAGTTTTACATATATTCTATATAAAACCAGCTAATAGCCTTAAAGCATCCGCTATTAACTTCGGCAAAATTTCCTTTTTTATTACTTCATCGTGCTTATCTCCATAATAATACTCTTAAATTTTGCTCCTCTATCTTAATTATTTACTTTTTAATATATGTATTATTATGCATCTTTTAAACTTTCAAGTCAATACATATTATATTTTTCAGAATTATATCTCATTTCCAATTTTTCTAATTTTAATATGTTAAAAATTATTGATAAAGTGGCAACGTTATTATAAATTCACTTCCTTTTCCTAATTCGCTTTTCAATTCAATAGTTCCTTTATGAAGTTTTATTAATTGCATTGTAAGTGTTAACCCAAGACCACTGCCACCATGTTCTTCTGACGATTTATCATAAGCTTGAGAAAATCTATTAAATATACTTTCATGATTCTGTTTATCTATGCCAACTCCAGTGTCTCTTACAGATATAGATACGGTATCACCGTTATCAAATATCCTTATTTCTATTAGCCCACCTCTATTGGTAAATTTAACTGAGTTCCCTATTAAATTAATTATGCATCTTTCAATATCACTTGGATCACATTCTATAATCTTTTCCTCAATTTCAGGATCAATTATAAGTTCTATACCTTTATCTTCTATAAATTCTTTCATAGATAAAGCTAATTCTTCAACTAAATAAACTATATCCACCTTTTGTATATGAATTTTATAACTTCCTGAGTCAATTTTTGATGTATCAATTATATTATTTATAAGCCTTAGCAATCTATTAGAATTTTTAGTCATAACATCTAAATAATATATCATTTTTTCATTTTGTATTGTTATTTTATCTATAGTAAATCTATTTAAAAGTTGAAGTGTAGACATAACAACATTTAATGGAGTCCTTAGTTCATGTGATAAATTAATAAAATAGTTGTTTTTATATCTTTCTGTCTCTATTAATTTGTCATATAATTTTTTGTTTTCTTTTAATTTTGTGTTAAGTTCAAAAGTTCTTTGATGTACCATCTTTTCTAATATATTTACATAATTCCATATTATATATATAAGTAAAGTTAATATTAAAATATAAATCAAGTATGCAATAGGAGTTCTCCAAGGAGGATTCATTATATTTATCGATAATTTGGTCTCCTCGCTCCAAATCCCTGCAGTATTTCTAGCTTTAACTGTAAACACATATTTCCCTGGTGGTATATTAGTGTAATTACCATAATTCCTATTTTTACAATATACCCATTCCTTATCAAATCCATTTAATTTATAGCAATATTCTGTTTTAGATGTATTGTTGTATTCTGGAAGAAAAAATTCTACATTAAAGTGATTTTCGTTATATTTAAGTGTAATGTTTTTATTATATTTTAATATATTTCCATTAAATAAAACCTCTTTAATAACTACTTTGGGAATATAATTATCTTGATTTAGATTTTTAGGATAAAACGTGCTAAATCCATTAATTCCACCAAAAAACATTTCTCCTGATTTACTTTTAAACATAGAATAAGAATTAAACTCATTACTTTGCAATCCATCTGTTACATTAAATTTTAAAAATTTATTTTGTTTTATATCTAATTTTGATATACCATTATTAGTACTCATCCATGGATTTTGTTCTTCATCTATAAGAAGACCATAAACAAAATTATTAGATAACCCTTCATTTTCTGTATATACTGTAAATTCCTCTGTTTTAGGATTAAATTTATTTAATCCATAATTAGTAGCTATCCATAAATTTCCTGTACTATCTCCTCTTATACATTTAACACTATTCATACTTAAACAATTACCATCAATTATATGACTTGTATAATTTTTTACTGTTCCTTTTTCTCTATTATACTTTATAATTCCACCATTTAAAGCAGCTCCAATCCATAACTCGCCTTTATCATCTTCATATATAGATGTTATGAATTCGTCTGTTAATCCACCTTTTTTAAAAATTTCTTTTTCTTCTTTAAATGTTCCATTTTTATCTCTACAGGTTAGTCCATTTCTTGACCCAATCCACATATTATCTTTGCTATCAAAATAAATATACCTAGTTTCATTAGATGACAATCCATCTTGTATGTAATACCTTGTAAACTTTTCCGTTTTTTTATCAAATTTATTTAATCCATCAGATGTGGATATCCATATCTCATCATTATTGTTTGCATTAACATGCCATATTTCATTATTGCTTATACTATTATCATTATTAGGATTATGTTTATAAATTTTAACTTCTCCAGTTTTTCTATTTAAACAGTTTAATCCACCACTTATAGTTCCAAACCAAATTAAACCATCATCATCTTCATATATACCCATTATAGATTTATCACTAAAAGTTTTTTCAATAGTCGGATTGAATTTATAACTAGTAAAGAAAGTATTGGGATTAAACATATTTATACCATCATATGTACCTATCCAAATAATACCTGACTTATCTTTAAATATACTTAAAATATTATTATTTATTATACTTTGATTGTCATAAATATTATGGGTAAAAGTTATAAACTCATTAGTTTTATGATTATATCTACAAAGCCCATTATCTGTACCAATTAATATTTCATTATCGCTCATAGCTTTTATACATCTAACATAATTACTCGGTATCTGTTTTTTATTATCTTCATCTCCATCATTAACATAGTACTCTACTTGTTCTTTTTTTAAATCTAATTTATTTAGACCACCAAATTTTGTTGCAATCCAAATAATATTATTTTTATCACAGTATACATTAAATATATAATCATCACTCAATGGCATAATTTCACTATCTTTAAAATACCTTGTGATTTTTTTATCATTTATATTCAAACTATTTAGTCCTTTTTTAGTACCTATCCAAATTAAACCATTTTCATCTTCATCTAATGACAAGATAAAATTATCAGACAAACTATTTTCATTTTCTTTATTATTACAAAACTTTATAAACATATCCTTTTGCTCATCATATAAATTTAAACCGTTTTCAGTACCTACCCATAAGTTACCTTTACTATCTATAAGTAAATTCCATATATTATAATGAGATATTCCTGATAAATTATTCTCATCATAAAAATAATTTTTTATTACTTGATTTTTTTTATCTATTTTACTTAACCCTTTACTAGTTGCTATCCATATATTTCCTTTTAAATCTTCTGTTATATCTGCTATATAACTTCCAGCTATGCCATTTTTACTTCTTTTATCAAATTTATAACTTTCAAAACTATATCCATCGTACTTATTTAAACCATCCGCTGTTCCAAACCACATATATCCTTCACTATCTTGAAATATAGCAGAAACAGAATTTTGTGATAATCCGTTTTCTATGGTTATACTTTTAAAATTTATATTTTTTTCTTTTGCTTCTACATTAAATGTAAATAATATAGAAAATAAGATAACACTTAATATAAATAAACTACTTTTTTTCCTCATATTTACCTCATCTTAGATTAATATATAACTCTATTCTTTTTAAATAAATTTCTTCAAGTTAAATTATATCAATTTTTTTACAAAATTTCTATTATTATTTATTAACTTATATTTTATACATAATATCCAATTTATTTTATATATAAATTTAAATATTATTAAAATTTACATAAAATAAAGTTAATTTAAAAATTCATTTTTAAATTAACTTTATTTCAATTTATTTATCTAATTTTTAAAGTCTTAAATTAAAAATTCTAATATATCTTCTATTATTTCTCGTTCTTCTAATTTATTGTAATATTT
Organism: Clostridium sp. ATCC 25772; assembly: GCF_001573875.1. Lineage (NCBI taxonomy): Bacteria > Bacillati > Bacillota > Clostridia > Eubacteriales > Clostridiaceae > Clostridium > Clostridium sp. ATCC 25772. The sequence goes on along the minus strand of NZ_LFRG01000013.1, from coordinate 23,324 downwards.
TATTAAATTTAAAATAATTATATGATTTTTATCTATTTTATTTTTAGAAACTAATTGCAATATTAAATTCTTTATATTGTTTACTTCCTCATAATTTTCTTCATTCATATATATATCTAATAAAATTAAAATACTTTTTTCTAAAATTATTTTATCATTTAATTCTATAGCAATTTCTTTTGCTTTTTTTAAATATACTACACATTCTTCTTTCAAGTTTAAAGCTTTAGTTGCTATAGCTATGTTAATATATACTTTTGGTTTTAATTCTTTTGGAATTTCAAATTCTTTATCTAATTTTATTAATTTATTAGAGTATTTTTGCAAATTTCTTCTATCTTTTAGTGAGTTATATATTTCAAGTATATTTACATTACATTCAAATTGACGTTGCAAATCATTAATTGATATTATTTTTAATATATTTTTTTCTATATCTAATGATTCTAAAAATGAATTTTTTTCTCTTAAACAAGATGATTTTAGTTTTAATAAGTTTATATATTCATCTGGGTAATTTTTTAAATATTTTTCAAAAGTTTTTTCTAATCTTTTTATGCATTCCAATGAATAATCTATCTTATTTATTTCTCTATAACAAATAATTTCTTTTATTATTATATTATATTTATATGACTCTTTTAATTCTTCAAACTCATGTAATGTAAAATTTATTAAGCTTAATGCTTGCTCATATTTTTTAGTAATTATACAACAAGAAACTAATTTATCTATTAAATTAAAAAATTCTTCTTTATTATCATTTAATATATAATTTTCATAGGCTTTATTGTAAAAATAATATGCTTTGTTATATTTTTCAATGGTTTTAAATTTATCTCCTATTTTTGAAAATATAATTATTTTTTTTTCTCTGCAATTATATTTTTTTAGAAATACTTCAACCTCATCAAATGAGTATTCTATTGTATCCATTTTTTTTATATCTGTTTTTTCTATAAACTCAATATAATTATCACAAATCTTATTTACCTGTGAAGTAATATTCTCTAAAAGATAATCTGCAGTTATATAAAAATCTATTGAATTTCTACTACAATAAATATTTATATTATCCGCTAATATTTTAGCCACATTTTCAGTTAGATTTGCCTTATTATTCTCTATTATACTAATTAAGTTACGTGTAATTTCACCACCAGTTATATCTTGTTGTTTAATTTTAAATCTTTTCCTAATATTTTTTATTTTTTCCCCTGGACTTAAAACTTCGATTGATTTCATAAACCCCACCTCACATTTAAAAATTTATAAGAGGATATACCCTAAATCTAATTTTTTAAATATTTACACATTTGATTTTATTTTATATTTCAATATTAATACTACATCTTATCATTTACATGTAAGCACCTTAAAAAATTCTTTAATTTAAATATCTTTTACTATTAATTTAAATTATAATTAAGGAATAGTAAACCTATTTTATTATAATTTAAAAAATTAACAGTAAATAGTACAAAAAATTAACTGTTATTTAATATATTATACATTAAATAATTCATTATAATAATATTTTTAATAAAAAAATTAAAAATTAATTATTAAATTAAAAAAGCATGAATGAAATACAATCATACTTTCTTATTATATTACAAAATATTTCAATTTTTTTTATTGACTCAAAAGCACTGCTCCACCAATTACAATTTTTTCATTTTTTTTATTTTTAGGTGTTGTAAATCCTCTTACTTTTATTACATCACCAATTTTTACATTTGAAATATTTACATCTTTTTGAAATCCTATAGCTATATCATCTTCTCCTTCATTTGCCATAATTATTCTTTTGCTTGTTGTACTTTTAACTTTCAATGTAATTTCAATAACCTTTTTATAAAATTTTTTATTATTTTTAATTGACATTTCTTCACTTAATTCTTTTGGTGTTATACATACTATATCAACACTTCTAGCCTCTTTAACCTTTTCATTAGCATATTCTATAATTTTATTTATTCCAAATATTCCTCCTGCAATTATAAATAATATAACAAAACTTGATATTATCACAGTTCGTCTCATATTTTGTACCTCCTTAAATGCCTAAGATTTAATTTTAATTTATATATTTATTCTAATAATTTTTTCTATATATACTGTAACTAACATTATATTGTATAAACCTTTAATATATCTTTAATGAACCTTAAACTAACATTAATTTTTTAATATTAGTTTGAAATATGTTACTATATAAATATATAAATGTATAAAATTAGGAGGATTTATGAGTATCTGTGATTATTTTCAACCTTACTTGAAAGAAATGGAAACAATTTTTTTTAAAAAAGGATCTTATATAATAACTTCCGATAAAGAATTTGAGGAAGTTTTTTATATATTAGATGGTGTTGTTACTGTTGAATGTATTAATGCGAAAGGAAAAATGTTTTTAGTAGACTCATTAAAAAAAGGTGATTTTGTTGGAAAACTTAGCTACATATACGAAGCAGATTTTCGTTGTGATATTATAGCCAATACAAATGTAAAACTTTTAAAAATTCACAAATCAACGTTGAGCCATCTAAAAAAGAATGCTGATTTTGTTAATCTATTTTTTTTTAAAACCAGTAAAAGAATATACTACATATATAAAAAAATGTTAATAAAAGATTTGTTTAAAATAGAAGAGATTTTTGCATATCACATTCTTACTCACTCTTTAAATAATGTTTTTAAATTTAAAAGCATGTATGAATTGTGTAAAGAATTATCCATCAGTAGAAAAAGCTTATACAATACTCTAAATAATTTTTTTGCTCTTGGATATGTAGACAAAAAATCTAATTCAATAATTATTTTAAATAGAGCCTATTTAGAAAAATTAAGTGAAAATTTAAAAGAATTTTATTAAATTTGCAATTTTTCTATAAATCCAAAGGATTTGTAGAAGGATTTTTGTCAAAGCAAATTTTATATATTTGACATAATCCTTCTATAATTTTTATATACCTAGAGTGTCGTCCCCTATATAGCAAGCTATCTCTTCTTCTAAAAACATATCCTGAAATTTATTCAATAAAGCTTTATCTATATCTCCACACGTACTATATTCATACTTATTACCTAACTGATTCCACTTACTTTCCCCTAATCTATGAAAAGGCAATAAATTTATTTCTACTAAATCATTGCAATGCATAAAATCTATAGTTTCATGTATATTTTCTATATTATCATTAAATCCACCTATCATTGGAATTCTTAAAACTAACCTTCCCTCCCACTGTAATTTAGCTAAATTTACTATATTTTCTTTTATTATATCGTTACAAACTCCTGTTTTTTCTTTATGTCTTTTTCTATTCATATGTTTGATATCTATAAAAGCAAAATCTACATACTGCATAACTTCATTAAATATATCAGTATCTTGATATGCACTTGTTTCTATAGCTGTGTGAAATTTCTTTTCTTTACATCTTTTCAATACTTCAATTAAAAATTCATTCTGCATTAAAGGTTCGCCTCCACTAAAGGTAACCCCACCATTTCCTCTCCAATTATTAGAATCTCTTTGCAAGATTTTCATTAATCCTTCTATTGAGTATTCTCTTGAACAATATTTTAAAGCATCATAATAACAAGCATTTGCACAATTAAAATCACTACACTCTTTACATATTTCAAAATTTAATATTGGTCTATTATTTTCATCAAATTTTAAACCACCTCTAGTACAACTATTTTTACAAATATTACATCCACTTCTATACTTACAAGTACCTTCACTAAACATTATATTATTACTTCTCCAACTTTCTGGATTTGCACACCACCTACATTTTAATGGACATCCACTCATGAATATGGTAGTTCTGCATCCTGGTCCATCATGAAGTGAAAAACTTTGGATATCGAATATTCGCCCCTTAATCAATATTTTCACCTACTCATTAAATTCATGTTTTTTACAAGTTATAGCATTTAAAGTTTTAAATGACCAATTCTCTTTTTCTAATCCAGTACATAAACCTATTCCCTTTTTATCTTCATTTTTAAAATTTATGCAGTTACCACACTTAGGTGTCAACTCAAATTTATTACAGCCTTCCTCATCTATAGATACAAATTTTTTACTTATTCTACAAATACCTTTAGATGCATCTACATTACAAAAATTCTTACACTCTCCATGATATAACATATTATTTCACTCCCTTGTACTCTGTTCTTGCTATTACTTCATCTTGTATAGGTTTTCCAAGTTCACACCAATATTGAGTAAAACCAGCTACTCTAACCATTAAATCTCTATATTCATTAGGCTTCTTTTGTGCATTTCTTAACATATAAGAATCTATTATATTATATTGAATATGAAATCCTCCTTTTCTTAAATAGGACCTTGTTAAATCTAATAGTTTTCTACTACCTTCTATTCCTCTTAAAACCGTTGGATGAAGTTTTAAATTCAATTGTGAATTTTGAGATGTTGTATGATCCCAAACTGTTGCTGACTCAAATAATGCATATACACCATTTTTATCTGTGCCAGGATAAGCTGATACCGACCCATCTGAGTATGTGGTTCCACTTAACCTTCCATCAGCACTTGCAAATGTTGCTGCCCCTTGTGGCCCATGAGTAGACACAGATATTTGACAGGGATACATTTTCTTTCCATATAGTGACTCTGCTTTTTCGCAGGCTTTTTTAAACCATATCTCATATTCCGCTAATATATTATCTGCATAAGAATTGTTATTTCCATACTTAGGTGCCTTTAAACACTCACCATATATATTGTCATATTTACCACTACTATCAAATTTAACTTGATCTTTCATTGAATAGCTACCAACTTCTGATGCATTTTTAAAACCAAAATTATTTAACATAGCATCTTTTAATTCTTCCATGCTATATTTATTTTCATAAACAACTTTTTTAATTGCAGCTAAAGTATTTACCATAGTAATTGTTCCACAACTTTCAACATTAAATGTTCCATTATATCTATATCCCATATTTCCTATATGTTGCCCTTTTTCCAAACAATCAGGCTTTAGAAACGAATTTATAACAGACATGTTTTGCTTTCTCCACACATCATGTTGAATATTATTTGTTTTAGCTAAAACATTTATTGTTTCTTCATAATATTGTTTAAACACTTCAAAAAATTCTTCAAAATTCTCAAGTTTTTTATTATGTGGATTATAGATTTGTTGTCCCGTTCTATAATCCTTTCCATTTGTTATTACCAACTCTATTATTTTAGGATTTGCTATAAAATGTACTCCAACACTTGTAGGTTGTCCAGCTCCACCAGGTATTTCATAGACTCTATTATTTAAATGTAGTGTTTTAAAACAACAAGGGGAAGTCTCTAAACATCCACCTATAGCAATAGCTCTAGCTTCTTCCAATGTCATTCCTTCATTTCCAAATTGATTAATTAAAAAATCTATAGCATTTCTATTATTAACCCATGCTGGATATCCACATCCTGTTTTATTACTTTCTACTGCTTTTAATAAAAATTCTTCTGGAAGTTTTTCATCATAGAGTATTGTTAGCGTGGGTTGAGGCGTTTTGCACCTTATTCCAGCCTCTAATATTATCATTTCTAATTCATTAGTTGCAGATTTTCCATCCTTAGTTAATCCACCTAAACTTAAATTATTAAATGTGTTTCCTGATAGCACCCCTCCATTTACGCCAGCTGATGCAAAACAGTCTATACACGTTATCTTAATTCTATAAAGTTCCATAAGTTCCAAAACTTCTTCTTTTGTTATCTCTCCAGTTTTAATGTCATTTTCATACCAAGGATATAAAATTTGACCAAGTCTTCCTATAGACATTCCAGAAATAGCATCTTCATTAATTGAAGCTATATGAATAGTATACGAAAGTTGAAGTGCATCTCTAAAGTTTCTTGGTTTATTGTAAGCTATCCATTCTAATGTTTCCTTTATTTTTTTATATTCTTTTTTATCTTCTAAGTTTTCCTCTAGTTCTTCTAAACACTTTGCATGCTCGGCATAATTTAAAATCCAAATTTGTATTCCTTCAATAACATTTATTACTGCATCATAAAAATACAATCTATCCATGCCTATTATTCCATCACCAGATGCATTTCCTGCAACTTCATTAATAGATTCTTTCGCTATATCTTTAATTTTTTCAAAGCCATATTCTAAAGGATAATAATAGTTTATAACCTCTCTTCCTTGTGGAATTGTATATCCTGAATCAAACATACATATTAAACTATTCATTATTTTTTCTTTAGTTTCATACTGTGGAACTAATTTTTCGTATCTATGTCCTACATCTTCAACCGATTTGTTAACCCAACTTTTAGCGATCTTTAAAAGCGCTGTAGCTTCACTTTTTTCCATTCCAAATTTTCCTGCTATAGAAATTACATTCCCAAAACTTTTTGTTACATTTCCTCCACCTTGCCCAAATTGGCTTAATTCATCTCCACTATTCGTACTTGTAATTTCTTTGCTGATGCTATCTTCCTGTGATATGAAAAAATTTTCACTAAGCCATGGCATGGGAAAAGAACCTCTATAATTTTTAGTCTTTTGCATTACTAATTTTTCACCTGGTATAATGTTAGGTGTTAAATGTGAAAATGCATTTTTTAATGCTTTTGCTCTTCTTACTATTGTAACCTCTCCATTTAATTCTTCCCAACTTCTAGTATACCAATAAGGAAATTCCATATCTGTTGTAGATAATGTATTATAAAATATATCTCGTAGTTTTTTAGACCTATCCGTTGGTTCTTTAATAATATCTAAATTACTATCATTAGAATCACTATTTTTTATTCCTTTAGCTTTAAGAATGTTTTTTATTTTTTCTTCTTTTTCTTTCAGCATCCAAATCCCCCCTGTTTTTCAATATATAAGCATCTATACTTTAAAATATACTATCTATATACAATTTTAAGGTAGTGTAATTTACACTACCGACATCTTTTTTCACCTTTCATTTAATCTTTTAACCTTAACACTATTTTTATTCTTTTATGTTATAATGTATAAATAAGCAATTAGGATATTATCGACTCTAGATTGTCTTTTAATTGAATATATTTCAATATGTATCCATATATAATTTTGTTTGTTTAAATTAATGTTTTATAAGTAGGTGACAATATGAATGGCGATAAGTATATAAACTTTTTATACAGTATAGGTGCAAGTAAGCCTAATAACATAAATAAATCCGATATATCTTGCCCTTTTTGTGATAGATCTAAATTAAGTAATATATTAGATGAAGATGAAAATATTATACTTTTAAAGAATAAATATCCTACCCTTGAAAACTCATTACAGCTAGTAATAATTGAAAGTGATAAATGTGATTTAAATATATCTTTTTATTCTAAAGAACATATAAGAAAATTGTTTGATTTTGCAATTAAACACTGGTTTAAATTAAGAGAAAGTAACAAATTTAAATCTGTAATTTTATATAAAAATCACGGACCTTTATCTGGTGGAAGTTTAAAACATCCTCACATGCAAATAATAGGCCTTAATGATATAGACTATGAGGATACTTTAAAAGACATATATTTTCGTGGAAATATAATCCATAAAAATAAACATTGTGAAATTAATTTATCAGATAAGCCATTAACTTGCTTTACTGAATTTAATGTTATTATAAAAGATATTAAAGATATAGATTACCTTGCAGACAACGTACAGAAAGTTGTTCACTATATTTTAAATAATTATAGGTCTAACTGTGATAGTTTTAATCTCTTCTTTTACTGTTGGCATGAGGAAATAATCTGTAAAATCACACCACGTTTTGTTACATCACCTTTATTGCTAGGATACTCATTAAAACAAGTACCAAATAATAATGATGAAACTATTGATTCAATAAAAAAATTATACTTTTAGTATAATTCCCTTATATTTGCAAACACTAGTTATTGAATTTAATTTTAAAGGAGAGCGTTAAAATGACAATGTATAATGGTGTTATTAAATGGTTTGATAATTCAAAAGGATATGGATTTATTTCTGCAAATAATGGAAATGATATATTTGTTCATCATTCACAAGTAAAAGAAAAAGGAAATGATAAAGATTTACATGAAGGAGAACAGGTTGAATTTGATATAACAGAAGGTTCTAAAGGACCTATGGCAATTAATGTTCAAAAACTTTAATTTTATTATTAAAGTTTAAAATAAAAGACCAAAATTTCAATTAATTTTGGTCTTTTATAGTTAATAAATTTAATTTATCTCTACAGTATATTTCCCGTTGTCTTTTGAAAAATTATATACATATAAATAATATTTACCTTTAGTTGCTTTATATGAATTTTTATAAATACTTCCATCTATTTGAGCAAATGAAACATAGTCATTTAAATCTTCTTCCTTATAAAGCAGCCAATTTAAGCCTATATTATTCATGTTACTTAAAACTATATTTATATCTTTATCTTCATCTAATTGAAATTTAAAAATATCTACATTATCATCATCACTTAAATTTCCATTTATAATTTTATTTAATTCAACTATATTAGCTTTTTCAAAATCATTATTAGGTTCACTTTCCATAATTATATTTTTACTAGATTCACTAGATATTTTAAACTCATACTTACCATCTTCATAATCATACTTATAAATATTTATATAATACATTCCTGGCTTAGTTACTTCATATTCTCCATTTAGTTCACTATCCATTGGATAAGCTACAAATTCATTTAGATTTTCTTCATTAAACAATGTCCAATTCATACCTATATTATCCAAATTATTAACTTCAATCTTTAATTTATCTGGATTTTCAACTTTAAAGCAATATACATCAACATTATCATTACCTAATAAGGACCCTTTATAACTCTTATTTAAGTTTGGTACCAAACTTGCTTCTTTAAAATTATTATTAGGTTCTAAATCGATATTGTCCTCTTCATCTATATTTTTCTTCTCAACTTTTATTGTGAAAATTTTTTCTCCTAATGCACCTTTATCATCTTTAACTTTTAAAACTATATTAAATGTCCCTTCTTTTTTATATACATGGGTTGGATTTACTTCATTAGATGTATTTCCATCTCCAAAATCCCAAAAGTATTCTACTATTTTTCCATCACTATCTGTAGAATTTTTTGAAGAAAGTGTAACATTCTCTCCCACTTTACAAACATTAGGCCCCTCTATATTCGCTATTGGTGGATTGTTACTAATATTTTCATCCCCCAATATACCGGTAAATATAACATCATATTCATATTGACCCTGGCTATTAACTCTATGATTTACAAAATAACAATTTATAGTTTTATAACCTGACCACTCTAAACTGCTTAATTTTTTTACAAAATCATTAGATTTTTCATTCATTTTCTTCCAATCTTCAAGTTCACCATAAGATTTTTCACCTATATAAGTTCCTCTTAAAGTAAAAGTATTGAAAAATTGTCCTTTTTCTTCATTAACTGTAGTATTTTTAATATTAGAGATTTTCTCTATATTAGAGTATATTAATTTTGAATTTATAGCACTATGATTTTTCAGATAATCGTCTGAAACTAAAGGTGTTGTAAGGTTCTCATAATTTTTCACTAGATTCTCCATATGAGACTGATATTGATTATTTATACCATTATCTAAACCTAAAGTTGATATATAATCATCATATCCCTTTACATCATTTGATTTAATAGTTTTTATAAACTTATTAAAAATATCCATTCTATTGTTATACATATAATCTGAAAATGCAAACCCATAATAATAGAATTCCCAAGACCCATATTTAGAATTAAATAGTTTTTCAGCAGTGAATCTGTTTGATGGATTGCTATCTAAACCTGACACTTGAGATTTTCTAGCAAGTATATTATTTTCTCTAGTTGAACCTGCAAAGAATTCCGCTGTTCCTTCTTCAAACCATGTTAGTCTTGAATCTTTTTCTTTGTAAAAATCTCCTGTACCCCATAATCCAGGAACTAAATATCTACCTTGAAGATAATGTGTATACTCATGACGGAAAAGTTCCTCTAAACTAAATATACTATCATCCACAGTCCTTTCATATGTGAAAAATGTTCCTATTCCTTCTATATAAATTCCACCATTATCAGTACTATATCCATATAAAGATGAATTCATCTTATATTCTTTAGGGCTATTATAAATAACCATAGTTAATATATCATCAGCATTTCCTTGTTCAAGTTCTTTATCATTTCCAACTACTCTATGAAATTGAGATCTAACTTCTTTAGATGCCCAATAAAGCCTTTCCACCTTTTCTTTTGTTACTTTATCTCCTGACTTTATTATCATTTTACCATCTTCAAATGTATAGGTATTAGGAAGATAATATTTTTTTCCATCTTCTTTTATTTTTTCTAAGTCAATAGTTTTACCTGTACTTAAAATTCCATTAAAATCATATTGAATTGATTCTATAGCTTTGAAGTACTGTTCTCCTAAATACGGATAAACCTTTAAAACATTTTCTACTTCCTTTTGTTTTTCTATTGGACTACTATAAAACTTAGCAAATTTTCCTGTTAAATATATTCCACAATTAATTAGCCAACTATTTTCCTCTGTTACATTTTCATCAATTATAAATTTTGATACTTCATCTATGAATTTATCTATTCTATTTTTCCAAGGAGAATTACTTAAGTCTCCATTATTATTATACACATACGAAGATAATTCATATTCTACTCCTTTTACCACTTCAAATACTGCATTTGATTTTGAAATATCTTTTATATATAGATTTTTATTTTCATTATATTGCTTAATTATCTTAGTAAAATTATTTACAATTTCTTCATTACAAGTTGTATTTCCTATTAACATTCCAAGTGATTTAATTGTTTCATTTTGACCACTTTCTCCTAGTTTAAAATTGCTGTTTTTTTGGATTTGTAACATTGAAGGAATACATTTTTCTCTATAACTTAATTCATAGAGTTCATTTAAAGGTTTATTATAATAACCTAAATAAAATCCTGATCTTAAAACCTCTACTATTGTAGGTATACCTTTATCATCTGTTGCAGTGTATATCTTTCCTTTTTCACCTAATGCATTTATTAATGCTTCCATACGATTTTTATCTTTATAAAATTCATAGGAATCATCAGTAAATTGAAATAATCCCTCTATTTCATACCAATTACAATTTGATATTGTTTCTACTAGAGTTTTATAGTCTAGAGTATTTAAATATTTCATTGTATAATTGCTGTTGGCTTTTAAATTATATTTTTTTAAATTTTCAGTTTCATCATAAGTTGAATCCAATTTTCCTTTTATTTGATCTTTATAATCATTCTCTGCTTCATCTGTATTTTTAAAATGTTCGAATCCATAGCATTCATTACTATCCATATTTTTTTCTAATACAGCCTCGCTTTGTATCTGTGGTTCTTTGAAGTTTTGTTCATTATTTTCTTTTGCTAAAACTATAAGATTTGAATTTACGGTAATTACCGCTGTAACTACTATAAAACAAATACTTTTTAAATGTTTTCCTTTCATTTAAGCCCCTCCATCTTTATCTAGAGTTTCTTAATATTTATCTATTAAGATGTTTAATTTAAATAAATTATTATGAAACTCATATTAAAATAAAAAAATAAAATTCAACCTCCTATTTTGAAAATTTTGATAATTTTGATTTTACATCATCATTTTAACTATCGATTCCTAATATAAAAATATTAGCTTTAATTTTTTCATTAATTAATAATTGCCCTTTTATATTATGATAAATATTTTTCATTTGTTAAAATAAAAAGCTGTTTTAAAATAAGTTTCAATTCCTATTTTAAAACAGCTATTGTTTACTTTTCTTCTATTAATTCATTCATTTCTACAGCCATAAATCTTAAACTTTCCGCATTTTCTGCAACTTGCTGACTCATTGCTACATTTTCATTAACAGAATGATTTACTGATAAAAATTTATTTATAGTATCTTCTATACATTCATATATATTAGTATTAAATTCAACAACTTCTTCCATTTGTATTAGCAAGTCACTACTTAAGGTTTTTATTTCTTTTATATTTTCACCAGAATCTTTTAATTTTGTCAACATAATTTTTATATTATTTACACCAGAGTTTATTGTTTCATTTCCATAAGATATTTTGTTTATATTTGCAGCCGTAAGCTTTTCTACATCTTTTAACCTTATATTAAACTCATTGGTAATTAAAGATATATTTTTTAATGACTCTTCCGTATTTTTTGCAAGTTTTCTAATTGATTCTGCAACAATAATAAAGCCGGCTCCATATTTTCCTGCTCTAGATGCTTCAATTGTAGCATTTAATGCAAGTATATTAGTTTGTTTAGAGATTTTTTCTATAATAGCTACTACTTCATCAATTTCTTCAGATTTTTTTTCTAATATTTTTGTAGCTTCAAAAGTACTTCCTATACTTACTTTTATATCATCTATTATTACTAATGTTTCATTTAATCTTTTCTCATTATCATTAGATAATATAATAAGCTCATTTGATTTGCTTTCATTATCCTCAGTTTTATAAGATATAATTTCATTTGTGACTAATAGCTTCTCTAATATTTGTTTATTTTCCATAGCTCTTTTTAGCATGTTGTTAGCATCTACTGAAACTATATCTGTAGTATTAGACAATTCTTCTAATGATTGATTTTCTTCTTCAGATATTTCTGTCAAAAGTTCACTCGCTCCTAATAGTGTTTTTGCATAGTCACCAGTTTTAAAAAATATTTCTTTTATTTGACTATTGTTTTCTTTAAGTTTCTCTTCATTTTTATTTACACTGTCTAATAACTTAGATGCAAATAAAGTAAAAATTAATATTCCAAAGGATATTAATCCTATAATAACTATTCTTAAAATTAGTTCCCGTGCAAAAAATTCATTTGGAAGAGTAGTTTTATTTATTGAAAAAACCAAAATTTCAGAAACTATACTTAATCCTATAGAAAGTATATTCATTTTATTATCTAAAAATAATGCTCCAATAATTATAAAGTAAAATACAACTACCCAGAATTCCTTTGAATGAATAAAAATTGACATATATATGTAATTCATATAAGAAAATATAAGAATAAGTTTCTTTAAAAATCCAAATTTCCTAATATCAAACACTATAGCATTTAAAGTTATATTATACATAACTTTAAAAGTTACTAATTCTACTAAAATCATTATTGATAATCCTATAAAAAAACTACATTTTAAATCATCAAACAATCCTAAAATTTTCATAGTAAAGAAAGTAACGCCTGCCATTATAGCACTTATAGAATATAAAATAAGAACATATTTCAAAGTATTTTTCTGATATCTGATTATTGTACTACTATCATTTTGTATATTATTCATCTTATAATACCCCTTATACACTTACTCCCAATTGTATGTTTTTCTACCACTTATACAATAAAGCACATATACTATATCCTGATGCAACAGAACAAAATACAATTAAATCATCTTTATTAAAATGTTCTTCATTTAATTTATCTTCTAAAGCCATAATAGGACTTGTACATCCAGTGTATCCATACCTATTTCCCACAAAAATCGCCTTTCCCATATCTGTACCTAATTTAGTTACTGTTAACTCTATATCTGCTCTTGAAAATTGAGACATAAGATAGTGAGTAACATCTTTTGTTTCATAGTTATAGTCCCTTAATAATTTTGTTATTGTTTCTGTCCATTTTTCAGATAAAAAACTAAAATCAAAAGGTTTCCATACCATTTTCTTATTTTCGTTATCTATATTCATATCTAAAATATTGGACATTCCACACCCTGGCATAGTTATAGACCAATGATATGAATCATCAGTATACATTCTTGAACCTAAGAATCCTTTTTCTTCATTTTCTTCTCTCTTCTCTAAAACTATCGCTGCTGCACCGTCAGCAGAACATCCAAATGCTACAATATCATCTTCTCTAGCAAACTTACTTATTAATAAAGAACCTACTACTAATATTCTTTTATACTTATTATCAGTTTTTAAATATCTACTAGCTACATCTATAGCAGTTAACATTCCTGTACAATTAGAATTCATATCAAATATAGCATTTGCATTTTTAGCATTAAGTTGATTTTTAATTAAAAGTGCACAGCACGGTGATAAATATTCTGGAGTATCAGATACAGATATAATCATATCTATATCTGATACTGAAATTTCAGCGTTATGTAAAGCTTTTCTAGAAGCCTTTAATGCCATGCTAATACCATTTTCTCCTTCTTCAGCAATTGTTCTAGTATCTCTACCTAACTTGTCCATTAAAGCTTCAGCATAATCTTCTAATTTATATTTTTTAAAATGCTCAACAAAATATTGATTTTTCAATTCCTTTTTGGGATGGTATGTACCGACTCCTATAATGTGTACATTTTTATACATAATAATTCCTCCTTGTTGTATTACAACATTAATCTAGTAACCTAACTATCTTGGGATTATTTATCCTTTAGACTTACGGCTTTGCGTCCTTATTTTTCAATAAGTTTGCCTTTTTTAGATTTATACATTACTTTTTATGTATAAACCACATTTTGTATAATAAGACCTCCTTAATACAATTATATTATTTGTATTTTTTTACGTATATACCTTATTATACTTGTTAATACATTATTTTTCTATTTATTGTTTAAAATATTTTAATTTTAAGTAAATAAAAAAACATTTAAGTATCTAAACTTAAATGTTTTTTGCATTTTTAGTCATAATGCTCTATTTTTATTTTAAATTTATTCTTTAAAGCTAATTTTCTACATTTTTCTTTTTTAACTTTAAAGCATTCTCTCCACTTCATCCCTTATATCTCTATTTTCTAACGCATTATCAATTTCTCTTATTAATTGCTCTCTATCTTTTGGTAAATCCCCTCTTAAAAGCAAGTAATTTGATGCATGGTTACATCTAAATACAATTTTTCCTTTTGTGTTTATGTTCTGAAGAATATTCTTGATTTCTTTTAATACCTCTATATCAGATAAAACTAAAAACTTTCCAGAACTAATATCTTTATATAGTTCTGTATTCTCTTCTATCATAAGACTAAGAACCCCTAAGAAATCAGGACTAATATTACTAATAAGTTTTCCTGTATTTATGCTATGTTCTATTGTTCTATCCTTACCTCCAATTCCTGCAATCACAGTTACAGATAAAAGTATTCCACTTTCTTTTACTTTTAATCCTGCATTTAATAATTCACTAGAAGCAACACCTTTATTTATATAATTAAGTACCAAATTATCGCCACTTTCAATTCCCATATAAATCATTGATAATCCTAATCTCTTTAATTCTTTAAGCTCATCTATAGTTTTATATAATATAGATTTAGGCGATCCATATAATGTAATTCTCTTACATTCTGGAAAAACTTCTTTTATATACTTAAGTATTTCCTTTAAAGTATCTATCGGAATTATTAGTGCGTCTCCATCTGCTAAAAATATTTTTTCAGCCTTTCCATATATACTTCTAAATATATCTATTTCTTTTTTTATTTCCTTCAATGGTTTTATAGTAAATTTTTTAGATTTATACATACTACAAAAATTACACTTATTATGAGAGCAGCCTAAAGTCACCTGAATAATTAAGCTATACGCTTCACTTGGCGGTCTATATAATGGCATATTGTACATCATAAATTATTTCCTCCCTAGCTTTCACATTGTTATAATCTATCCCTGTAATAATACAATATTTCACTCTAAAATTCAAAAGATTTGAAATTTTTTTTATCTTCCATGTTATAATACTTTTAACTGTAAATATTTTAAATGTACTTAGAGGTGATATAATGAAACTTAAAAAAATTTTTATTACTTTTTTCTTTATTTTTTTTATAACATTTCTTTATGGATGTGAAAATAAAAATTTCAACTTTGAAAATGCCTTTGACTTTAAAGGTGATGTAGCTCGTGTAGAAACAAATAAAAAGTTTGGTTACATAAATAAAGAAGGTAACTTTATAATTAATCCCAAATATGAGGATGCTCTTGATTTTTCAAATAAATTTGCTTGGGTTAAAAAAGATAATTTATGGGGATGCATAGACAAAAATAATAATACTATATTAAACTTTGAGTATGAAGATGTAATACCAACCTATGAAGCTACTTCACTTATTGTAAAACAAGATAATAAGTTGGGCTTATTTTATGATGGTGAAATTACAATATTTCCTATGTTTGATGAAATAACTCCTAATATAAATCCAGATGTATTAATTGTTAATGATGGGAATAAATTAGGCTTGTTTACTTATACTGGAGATACCATATTAGATCCAATCTATTCTGACATTTCATTCAAATCTAATTTAGTATGTTTTATGGTTAATAATAAATATGGAATTTTAAATTTAAATACTAAGGAAAAACTAGAATCACTTTCTGACACACCACTAAATTTTATTGATAATATATCTACTTTTTCATCTAATGGTAAATATGGGTATATTAATATAGATGGCAATGTTTTAATAGAACCTAAATTTGAAAATGCTCTTTATTTTAATTCCTGTAATTTAGCTAGTGTTAAACTCAATAATAAATGGGGGGTTATCAATAAGAGTGGAGATTTTATAGTAGAACCTAAATATGAAGAAATTGTTTATAATGAATCTTCTGATTATGATTTTAAAGATAAATCTGATTCTTCTACATTTCTGATTAAGCTCAATAATAAATGGGGATTACTAGACTCCTATGGAAAAGAACTTTTAGAACCAACTTTTAATTATGCTACTCCGTTAAATAATGAAACTTTTGCTATAAGTGAAAATTCTTCTATGTGGGCATTAGCTGATACTAAAGGAACTATTCTTAGTGATTTTAAATATAATAGTTTACATTCTATATCAGATAAATTTACATGTGCACAAATAAAAGAAAAAAATACAATAGTTAATTTAAATGGTTTAGAAGTGCTAAAACCTGAATATAATAGTGTATATTTTTTTAATAATAATTTTATTATAGAAAAAGATGGTAAGAAAGGCTATGTTTCAAATGATGGTAAAGAGATTCTTCCAATCAAATATGATGAATTAAATTCTTCTCCTGAATTTTTATTACCTGAAAATTATAATTTAACTATAGAAGACTTTCACTCTTCTTATATAGAACTTTATAATCAACATCTCAATAATTATATATACATTAAACTAGATAATAAATTTGGTGTCTGTAATAAGGATGGAAAAATAATAATAGAACCTAAATATTCTAGAATTAAATACTTAAACAAAGATTATTTAGCAGTATTAGAGGATAACCTATGGGGCATCATTGACATAAATGGAAAAGTTATAATTCCTCCTAAATTTAATGACATAGGCAAATTTAATGCAGATTTAATTCCTGTTAAAGTAGAAAACCATTGGAGATACGTGGATTTAAAGGGCAACCTTGTTATATAAATTTAATTTCTTATAAAACAAATAAAGTATTAACTAAACTTTAAATTTAGTTAATACTTTATTTTACTTTATCTGTCTTCAGTTTTAAATTTTTTTAACTTAACATTTAAATTTTCCGTTAGTTTAAACAAATTACTAGCTGAATTGGCTATTTCTTCACTGGAACTGTTAAACTCCTCTGTTGATGCTGATATTTCCTCTGTAGTTGCCGATATCTCTTGTGATATTGAAGTTGAATTTTCTATTTTTATAATTATATCATCCTTATCCTTTTTTATATTATTAGAATTATTATAAGTATCTTTTATAATAGGGTTTATTTCTCCTAAAGATTTAGATATTTCCTCAAAAGAAAAAATTGCCTTCTGAATATCTTGTTTTTGTAATTGAACTTCATTATCTAAAATATTAGTTTCACTTATAATATTTTTACTTTCATCCAAAACACCATCTATAACATTACTTATTTCAACTGCAGAATCTTTGCTTTGCTCTGCAAGTTTTCTTATCTCATCAGCCACTACAGAAAAGCCTCTACCTGCCTCTCCTGCCCTAGCTGCTTCTATAGCTGCATTTAATGCTAATAAGTTAGTCTGTTCAGCTATACTATTTATAACATATGTTATTTTATTTACCGAATCTATTTTACTATTCATACCTTCAATAGTAACTAAAAACTTTTTAAATATGTCATCAAAATCATTTATAGAATTAAATAAATTTTTCATGTCTTTATTACTAATATTAGCTTTATCTACAACTTTTGTAGAAACTGTATTTATATTTTTTATATTTTCAATCATTGTATTTATTTTATCACTAAAATTATTCATTATATTATCTATATAGTTTAACCCTGAGCATTGATTATCATTACCTTTTACTGATTCCTGTATTGCACTAGCTATATTTTCTGAAGATAATACCATCTCCTCTGATACTGCTGATAATTCTTTTGAATGTTCTGTTATTATATTAGAACTGTCTTTTATAGAAGTTAAGATTTCACCTACAGACTCTTTAGTTTTATTTATAGCTTTATATATATCTCCAATCTCATCTCCTTGATTGATATCCTTTTCATCTATAGTTAAAGTAAAGTCTCCTTGTGATAAAAGTGATAATTTATTTTTTGCCTTAACTAATTTTTTAGAAAACTTACTTGAAATTCCCAAACTTAATATTATAGCTAATAATAAGCTTATTAATACACTTATTGCTAACGCAAGTTTTAATCTATTTAAACTTTTTAAAACTACAGATTCTTCTACTAAAATACCAACTGACCAACCATTTGTATTTTCAATAGGTGCATAAGCTAAATATTTATCAATGCCATATTTATATTTGGATATACCTGTTTCCCCTTTTATCATTTTTTTATGTATCTCCGCTACATTTTTTGAAAGTTCATCTTTCTCTGCATTTTTTATTTCATTATGCTTATTTATTACATCATCAAAATTGGCACTAGCAACTGAATTTCCTTCCTTGTCCAATATAAATGCTGTGCCTTCTCCTTTTAATGTTACCTTTGCAATATTATTTGACATATCCTTGGCATTTACATTAAACAATAAACAGCCAACAATTTTTTCTTTGCATTTGATTGGAACTGAATATATTACCACATATTCATTTATTTCTTTTATAAATCTTGGTTCTACTAAGGTTTCTTCTCCCTTTAATGCATTTTTAAAAAATTCTTCATCACTTATATTAGAATTTTTTTGACCATCTGTTGATTGATAAATACCATTTAAATCTGCAATTCCTATTGTTAATGCTTTTGTTTTTTCTGTAAAATCATTTAAAGTTTCAAGTTTTTTTTCAAAAGGAATATTCATGTCATTGATTAAATTATTATTACTTAATAATTTTGCTGTTTGAAAATTTTCATTAACATCCCTAGAAACAAGTCCAGCATTCTGTATTATTATATTGCTCATATTATCTAAGTCACTTTTTAATATTATTTTATTTGACATATAATTTACCATAAATAAAATAAACATAAGTATTAAAAAGAATGCCATAGATATAACAAATGTCATTTGAAATTTTATGTTTGCATTTTTCAGTTTAATGTTTTTTAATCCCATATTACTTCTCCCCTTTTTTTAATTAAATTCACCATAACATAAAAATATCCCTTTAACCTAAAAACTTAACACTTAAATAAATTGAAAATTCAACTTTATTCTATCATATAATTTACATATATTTAATTATTTATTTAATTTTATATTTTTTTACATTTATTTTATACCTATACTTATACTTGTTTTAAACATAAAAAAAAGTTGAAAATAAATTATTCAACTTTTCTTTTATCATCATATTTTATACAGTTTAACTAAAAAAATTATATAATAGTTCTTTGTTTAGTTTTTTACCTATAATACAAACAACTCCCTCTTCATTAAATTTATATGGTACGACATTAAAACTTTTTAATACATAGTCAAATTTTAATTGTTTGCAATTATTACTTTTAACAATTCCTTTTGCTCTTATTATATTTCCAAATTCATTATTTTTTAATTTTTCCATCACATCTTCTAATTGTTTTTCTGTAAAAAACTTATTAGTTTTAAAAGATAAATTCTCAAATTTTTCTTCTACATTCACCCTATAATGTTTTTTTGTTTTTATTGATGTATTTTTTTTAGGTTTTTTTATGTATTTTATAGTTGAAAAATCAGTTTTATCTTCTCCCCAAAATATAATCTCTTCTCCTTGTACACTATCTGAATTACATATTATATTAGCATTTGAATTTATATTTTTTAAATCATCTTTAATCTTTTTTATCTTATCCTGAGATATATTTTCACACTTGGTTATAACAATAGATTTGCAATTAATAATTTGATTTTTATAAAATGCTCCAAAATTTTCAACATATTCATTAAAATTTTCCCCATCAATTACAGTAATAATCATATTTACATTAACCATACTATTTATTTTTTCATCATTAAATATTTTTAATATATCTGATAACTGAGCAACCCCTGAAGGTTCAATAATTATTCTATCCGGTGTAAATAACTCTGTTACATTTATTATGCAATCTTTAAAATTTTCTGTTAAAGTACAGCATATACAACCATCAGTTATTTCTTTTATATCTATATTATCCTTTTTTAAAAATTCACCGTCTATATTTACTTCACCAAATTCATTTTCTATAATTACTATTTTTTCATTTAAAAAGTTATTTTTAATAATCTTTTTTATAAGGTTAGTCTTACCAGCACCTAAAAATCCTGAAATTATATCTAACTTAACACCCATAATTTCTCTCCCATCTTAACAAAATTTTATATTATATACTAATAAGTTACAATTTATATAGGATTCCAAGTTGACTTTTAAAATTATCCATTCCAAAACTTGGATACCCAAAATAGTGAGACCTGCTCTGAATAGCTTAGAATTCAACAATGTATCTTGTATAAAAATATTTTAAGGTTATTGAATAAATTTAAATTTGAGCTTGTTTCCCTATAATATATCAAGTTTTAACCATTTAATGAAGCTAAATTTGAAATAATATACATATTTAAAATTATTATTTAAAATAATACTATATTATTATTTTATCTGTCTACCATAAGGGGAGAATATCACTAATGCGACAGCCCCATTTTTAAATCATTTTATTTACTCTAATTTTTATTAATTCAATTTTAGTTAACTTAAAATTTATTCATAACTTAATGCTTTACTTCCAATACTTTGCCAACTCTTAATAAATACTTGTTTGTCTACAGCTTTATTTTTTTCATTACTTAGTGGATCGTTATAATATATATAATCTTTATCATATCCTGTTAACAATACTGTATGTTGATTAAAACTACAAGTTATTTCTTCTCCATCAACAATCCAACTAGCATCTAATGTAGGATTTCCAAAATCCGATGTTATCCAAACTACCACTGGTTTTCCATCGCTTAAATATTTTTCTAACTTAAAATATGGTTCATCAGTTAAATCAACTGGATTTATATATTTTTCTAAAGATTCTACCATTGCAGTAGGATAAATGGCGAATCCTGCTTCCTCACCTGTAATATCTCCTACAAATCCTACATTTGGATTTCCCCATGATATTATTTTCCCATCAACATCTCTGACAATCTCTGTAGTGTCTATTTTCATTTCATTTGCTAATGTTAGTTTATCTACGTTAATCCCTTTATAATTAAGCATCATAGTTGTAGAAGTTATTTCACAACCATAAAGTAACTCTGGTAATTGACTCACTAATGGCACATCAAGTTTAACACTTTGTTTTGATGAAACCTCATATTGTTTCAAAGCATTTTCCACTGAAAATATAGGATTTTCACATAATTTTTTTTCTGCTGCTAAATATGTACTATTCATAATAATACATTTAAATAATATTATTAGAGCTGAAATTAATAATATTATCAAAACTACTTTTCCTTTTAACTTATATGTACGCATTTTAAATCTTCACCAAATTTTTATTAAAAAGCTTATAAGTACTATCCGATTTACGTACTATTTCATTAGATGTAACTTCATCTAAAATTCCTGTTTGTTCATCTGCTTTAATTAAATCTGTTTTTGAAACTAATGCTCTTGCTATTGCTACCCTTTGTTGTTGATTTCCACTTAAGGTTAAAACTTTTTGATTTGCTTCCTTTTCACTTATTCCCACTTTTGCTAAAATAGAAAGGCATTCTTGACTTTTATTTTTTAACTTTAATTTTCTTATATATATTCCCATTTTCGTATTTTGTAATGCCATCCTATAATTGAGCAAATTATATCCGTAGAAAACTATAGATACATATTTATTTCTAAAATTTTTTAATAATATTTTAATTGTATCAATTTCTTTATAAAAACTTTTTCCTTCATCCTGTTTATCTAATCTTGAAACTAAGGATAAAAATGTTGTTTTTCTCAATCTTGAAGGTGCTATTATAGTATAAAATTTTCCTTTTTCAAAAGAAACATTTAATTTTTTTATAATTTCCTTTTCTTTATCATAATTATAACTAACCTTTTCAAGTTTTAATAATGCTTCCATGTAGTTTCCTCCTAAGTTTGTAATTGTCTACTGATGTTTACTTAATATATTTTTAGGGTTAAGTCGAATAATAGATATAGATGGTAATAAAATAGATACTATAGCTATTGAAATTGTCACTACTGTCATTTTTCCAAAAACTATTATAGTAATTTCGACATCCATACTATCAATAGTTTTCACACTGCTTTCTTCCCTCATACCAGCTTTATCTCTCATTTTACTATCCATTCCTGTTATGCCCTTATTTGTACTACTACTTATCTCAATTTGATTAGATAAAAGGTTTGTTGCCATTACATTACTTACTTTATTACCTACAACTCCTGAAATTCCTACTTTAATATTATTTTCACTTTCTTCACTAACTATCGGTTCAAAACTATCTGCATTTACATAAGTTGTACTTATTAAATTATATGACTTAACATGCTTAATTTCAGCCAATTTCTTTACATCTGATATATTTATTGGTGTATTTTTCATTCTTACTTTCTTATCTTCATTACTACTTTCATTTGACATTTTACTTCTCATATTTTCCGAATCAATTTTTAATGATACTGTAACACCTAAACTCTCTCTTGCTAGTTTTTGTGAAGCTTTTTCTGCAGTTTGTATATCTATCTGATAATATAGGGTTCCAAGCATGTGCGTAAAGCTAAGCCACCTTATTCCAATAAAATATTTTTCTTTTAAGCTTTTAATACATTATGTAATAATAAAGATTTTAAATAAGCTATTCATTGAAAATTGATTTAGAA
>NZ_LFRG01000129.1:0-920 GCF_001573875.1 Clostridium sp. ATCC 25772 | reverse complement strand
AAGTCATTAAAAATAGCTTAAGAATCTGTTTTTTTATTCAACTGTAAAATTATTCAAGTAAAAACGCACTATTATAGATCCATAATAAAAACCGTCTATATCATCCCCTAGACCTATAATTTGTTGGCTATTAGTAACACCAGTTGTAAATACTGCAGTAAAACGCGCTAACCCACCTAATCCAGGAGAATATCGTAACACTTTTCTAGTTGCTATTTTGGAAGAACCATTATTGGCAGTACTTGTACTTAATATTGCCATAGAGTCCCCTTGAGTTGCAGTTCCTCCATTAGCTGTAGTAGTTATTATATAATCAGAATTAATGTTGTAATTAAAAGTCCAACCAGCCATAGGTGTCAATGCTATGGTTCTTAAGTCATTAAATGCTGTCAAAGGTATGCTGTAAGGATTATTAGTTCCATCAGTATTGGATAATTGAGTAATCAAATTACCATTTGAGTCAGTTTGAATAGCTACAGGTTGGTTTGAGTTAATTCCATATATTTGTGTTTTTAATTCTTGTGGAACGTTGGAAGAGACTAATGAGTTTACCATATATATCAACTCCGTATTTATACTATATAATTTAATATTATTATCTCATTATTTTATAGTATATTTATATAGAATGTGTATTGTTACATAATTCAGAGTTAAGAACAATTAATTTAAGATACAAATTCTAGTTTAAGACTAAAGAATATTATATTCACAATATATGGAAAATAATTCATGATAACATTACATTTGTTCATCAATGTGAAGTATTTTTCATGACATAATCTTGTTGAAGTGGGAATTAAAATGTTCTTTGAAATTTTAATTAATAGATGACTGTAATATAGGGAAACAAGCTCGAATTTAAATTTATTCAATAACTTTAAAATATTTTCATACAAAATGTAGTGTTGAATTCTAAG
>NZ_LFRG01000128.1:0-890 GCF_001573875.1 Clostridium sp. ATCC 25772 | reverse complement strand
ATGATGTGTCCGCAACCCCAGTGAAGAAAACTTCACTGGTTTGGGCTATTCCGCGTTCGCTCGCCGCTACTTACGGAATCGAATTTCTTTCTTTTCCTCCGGGTACTTAGATGTTTCAGTTCCCCGGGTTCCCCTCACTAAGCTATGTATTCACTTAATGATACTTAGACATTACTCTAAGTGAGTTTCCTCATTCGGAAATCTTCGGATCAAAGTTTACGTGCAACTCCCCGAAGCTTATCGCAGCTTATCGCGTCCTTCATCGGCTCTTAGTGCCAAGGCATCCGCCCTGCGCCCTTAATAACTTGACCAGTTATTAAAAGTGTTATTTTTTAAAGAGTTTTCTTCTCTTATAATTGGTTTATTTAATCATCACTAAATGTTATGCAGTTTTCAAAGTACTAATTTTGAGAACAATAAGCTCTCAAAATTAAACAGTAGGCAATTACTCCTTAGAAAGGAGGTGATCCAGCCGCACCTTCCGATACGGCTACCTTGTTACGACTTCACCCCAGTCATTGGTTTCACCTTCGACGGCCGCTTCCTAAAAGGTTAGCTAACCGGCTTCGGGCGCCCCCAACTTCCATGGTGTGACGGGCGGTGTGTACAAGACCCGGGAACGCATTCACCGCAGCATTCTGATCTGCGATTACTAGTAACTCCAGCTTCATGTAGGCGAGTTTCAGCCTACAATCCGAACTGAGAATGGCTTTAAGGGATTAGCTCCACCTCGCGGCTTGGCAACCCTCTGTACCACCCATTGTAGCACGTGTGTAGCCCTAAGCATAAGGGGCATGATGATTTGACGTCATCCCCACCTTCCTCCGAGTTATCCTCGGCAGTCCCTCTAGAGTGCCCAACTTAATGCTGGCAACTAAAGGCAAGGGTTG
>NZ_LFRG01000127.1:0-892 GCF_001573875.1 Clostridium sp. ATCC 25772 | reverse complement strand
AAATATCATTCTTCCTGCTGGTGTTTGTAATACCGATGTAACTAAAACACTTATAGTTTCTCCCATATGTTTCTTTCCACCATCTACTACAATCATAGTACCATCATCTAAATAGGCTATACCCTGATTAGATTCCTTACCTTCTTTAACAACTTGAACTATCATATGTTCACCAGGTATCGCTACTGGTTTAATCGCATTAGCTAATTCATTTATATTAAGAATTTCAACACCTTGAACTTGAGCTACCTTGTTTAAATTGTAGTCATTTGTAACAACTTTACCCCCAAGTGTTTCAGCTAACTTTAATAATTTTGCATCAACTTCTGCTATATCATCAAAATCTCTGTTGCTTATTTCAACTTCAATATTTAATTCTTTTTGAATTATGTTAAGTATATCTAATCCTCTTCTACCTCTAACTCTTTTTAAGTCATCTGAAGAGTCTGCTATATGTCTTAATTCATCTAGAACGAAAGTAGGAATTACAAGCTTACCTTCTATAAATCCAGTTTGGCATATTTCAGCAATTCTACCGTCTATAATAACACTAGTGTCTAGAACTTTAGGTGGTATACTTTTTTCTTCTTTTTTAGAATTCTTGTCCTTATTTACAGATAATCTTAAGTTAAAAATATCATCCTTACTCTTTAGTGCTATTCTACTACCTAAATAACCTAAAAATACATATGTAAATAAAGATAGTAAGCTTCCTATTACAGGTATCTTTAACATCAATATTAATTGACTTACAAGATAAGCTATAACAAAACCAACTATTAGTCCTATAGTACCTAATATTATATCTGTTTGAGGATATTTAGAAATTTCCCTATCCATAGCTTTTGCTATTTTCCTAGATTTGTTCATAATCCAAGGAGCTATTATAAAG
>NZ_LFRG01000126.1:0-904 GCF_001573875.1 Clostridium sp. ATCC 25772 | reverse complement strand
GATGTATTCAAAACTTTATCTCAAAGGACTTCTGATGCGAATAAATGGGGTGCCAATGTTTTAGTATCTATTCATTGTAATAGCTTTAAGGATATAAACGCTAAAGGATTAGAAACTTTTTGTTATAAGCTTAAATATAGAAAACTAGCTGATTGTGTTCAAAATGAACTTATTAATGATAAGCTTTATACTGTTAATCGAGGTGTTAAAGAGGGTAACCTTCATATGGTAAGGGAAAGCAATATGCAAGCTTGTTTAATAGAACTAGGATTTATATCTAATTTAGAGGATTTAAATTTAATAGAATCTAAAAAAGACGAGTTTGCTTTAGCTATAGCGGATGGAATATGCAACTATTTAGGAGTTAAATACAATAGTAATCCTCCTATACAAAAGGTTGATGTTTATAACATAATTACGGGTGGATTTGGTACTAAAGAGAACGCTCAAAAACAACTAGAACATTTACATGAGCTTACTGGTTGGTATTTAGAATTAGAGGAACAAAGACAAGGAGATTTCAGAATCCGTACGGGTGGATTTACTGGAGAAGATAGAGTTAAAAGAGAAATGGCAGCACTAACAGAACTTACGGGCTGGTGGTGTACTTACGAAAAAGAGAAGTAGCCAATGTTTGTTATTAAGCTTCTTAACAAATTAATTATTTAGGTTAAATTTAATCAAAATACACACTCATTTATTTGTTAAGTTGCTTGATAACGTACTTTTCGCACAAAGCATGATAATATTATATTAGCCAAACTGTTTCCCACTTACTAGGGGAAGAAAATCAAGCTAGTAAGAGTATAATCTACTAACAGATTAGAAGTTTCGTTTTTCATATTCAACAATGATTTTGAAACTTCAACTGAATGGTTTCTACCTTCGAGGAAACTATATACTC